>JBFKKS010000005.1:0-26981 GCA_041630955.1 Nevskiales bacterium | reverse complement strand
GGTTTCAGGCGAGCCAGCTTTTCACCGCTGATATCTGTACGTGGTGAGTTATCCTCATCTATGACGCCATGGCCTTTCGTCTTCACCGGCACGATATCGGCTCTCAGCAGACCTTGTTCAATGGCCTGCACGGCACGTTGATGGCTTTGCAGTGCAAAGCGGTCACTTTCTTCCCGGCTCACAGGGAAGCGTTGCACCATTGCCTCGGTAATCGCGCCCATGGTTTTCTGGGTTGTATATTCAGTGCCCTTGGGAATATCAAAACTGAAATCGCTGAGTCGCAATTGGCTCAGCGCCCTGGCGCGATCCTTGTTGTTCCTGCTTTGGCGGATCTTCATGGCCAGGCGTCGAATCTTTGGCGACAGGCGAATCGGCACATCCGAGAAATTCTCCATCCCGCCCGCAATGCCGAATTCAATTCTTCCCTGTCCGATCATGTCGCATAGCGTGGCCACCGCCATGTTGGGGGAAAGACCAGCCATTGAGGTGGTATAGGCGGGCGTGCGGGTAGACAGTCCTGCTGCCAGCATTGCTTCTCGCGCCACGTTGGGTGTTTCGACCTCGTGCAACACAATGCCCATGCTGACCATGCCGAGTTTATCGCTGTCCAGGCTCGACCTGTCCATCACACCACGAATTGCTACGGCACCGAGCTCATAGGCCATCAGGTCGCTATAAGCGCCGGCAGTATCCAGAAAGGGAGTGCGTGCACTGGCCAGTATGGCAGGCGTTGTGCGGGCGATCTTGCTCATGAATGGGTCTCTGCAAAGCTGCCCGCCAGGTACATATCGCCTGCCTGGTTGGTCAGGCGCAGTTGCCGTCGTCCATTCGCATCGGCCGTGGTGGCGACCTGTACCAGCAGATCAGGGTTCGGCAGCAAGTTGGGCTTGAGGAAACGAATATCAATATCCGAAATGGTGTAGCCGGCGTTCTGAATGCTCTCGTAGGTGCGCGCAAAACTGGCAAATCCATGCAGGATGCAGCCACCAAAGCGGGTACGCCTGGCGACCGGCCAGAAGGTATGGATCGGGTTGAAATCACCGGTCAGGTAAAAGAATTTTTGACCCTCATCGCGGCCTGCTGACCACTGCCCGACTGTTTCAAATGCAGGTTCTTTTATGGCTGCCGACGGTTTTTTGTCCTTCCGGATTGGCTTGCCGAGCATGACTGCGGCCAGGCTGTCGACGATCATGAGATCTGCGCGGTCGGCAGTGCCTACGGTTACCCGTGTGTGTACGCGGGCGCGGTTATTGTCTTCGCTGCACTCTACCAGTTCACCACTGAGGTGGATTGGGGTATCGCGGGGTATCAGCCCGTTGACCTGCATGCGGCAGCCCTGGTTTACCACGTTAAGCATGTTATAGGGCGCAAGGCCGGTGAGCCGCGCCACCAGTCCCATGCCGTACTTGCAGAAGAAGTGAGGCGGCAGAACGTTGGCATAGCGATCATCGTTGACTCCGCACCAATCGATATAGTGATCGACCAGTTTCGAAGAACCGGCACTGACCGTGGCGGACTGGGGTTTGGTCTGATCCACTAGCCGCGACTTGAGTGCCGGTGGTGTCAATGACCAGAATAAACCGGCTGTCATGCCAGTTATAGCGGGGAATTGTTCTCTAACCAGGGAGACGGGAATGTGCTGTGACATGGATCGTTAGGGTGGTTGAGTGACGGCACAAATTACGCAAAGCGCGCGGCGCATACAAGGCTGATCGTCTAATATCGGTAATGAGGATAATCGCAGACAGGCGAGATCAAGAGTAATGTGTAGTCAGGTACGAATGCTCGGAGTTCGTCATGACCGGCAAAGTTTCTAAGTCGAAGCCTCAAGGCCATTTCGTGGATGCAGGTGGTATCCACTTGCACTACGTGGAAGCGGGCAAAGGAACACCCGTTCTGTTACTGCATGGCTGGCCGACCTCGTCGTATCTGTGGCGCAATGTGATTCCGGAAATCGCTAAAACCAATCGGGTTATCGCACTGGACTTGCCTGGTTTTGGCCAGTCCGAAAAACCGCTGGATGCCTCTTACAGTTTTCGCTTTCACGCAGAAGTCCTGGATAAATTCCTCGATGCAGTTGGTGTCGAAAAGATGGGCCTGGCAGTGCATGATCTGGGTGGGCCGGTAGGTCTTTACTGGGCTACTCACAACCGTGAGCGCATCAGGCGACTGGCCTTGCTGAATACCCTTGTTTATCCGGAAATGTCATGGGCAGTCATGATGTTTGTGGTGGCTTGCAGGTTGCCTGTGGCAAGCCAATGGATATCCAGTCCCCGCGGGATCAAGCTCACCATGCGCCTGGGCGTGAAAAACAAGGCAGCGATACAGGGTGAGGCGCTGTCCGCCTACCTGGCCCCGTACCGGAGCAGGGTGGCCCGTAAAGCGCTTCTGAAGGCCGCCTATGGGCTGCACCCCAACGGGTTTAAGGTGATTAATGATCGATTGGCGGGGCTGCGATGCCCGGTGCGGGTTATCTACGGCAAGAATGATCGCATTCTTCCGGATGTGGCCAAGACGATGGCCCGTGTGAAGCGTGACCTGCCGCAGGCTGAGGTAACGGCACTGGAGGGCTGTGGCCATTTCCTGCAGGAAGACCAGCCGCAGGAGGTGGGCCGACTACTGGCGGAATTCTTTAGCCAGGAAGATAACAAGCAGGTTTGAGTCATGGCCCGGGGGACGAAATCACAGCTGGATTTAGGTGACCGGATAACGGGCGCAATTCTGGCATTACTGTTTGCCGTTCCGACGGTCGCCCTGTGCTGGGTTGTGTTGAACTATGAGCTTGCGTTTGTCTGGCACTTCTTTTCATCGACCTATTTCTGGGCAACCGCAGGCATTGCGGTCATGGTCGGTTTTGTTTTTCCGAACGCCTTGATCAATCTGCTGGGCGGCCTGTGGAGGTTTCTGCACCGGCTTGCCAAATTATGGTGGTCATAAATGGCTTTCTACCCAGGATTGGAAAGCCGCCTGCGGCATGACGCCTGATTCCCGCGCGACAACCCGGCTTCCTTTGAAGATCATTAAGGTAGGGATGCTCCTCACATTATGCTCAGCCGATGCACCGGGTGCCCGATCGGAATCCACCTTGGCGAACCTTGCCCTTAATGCAAGCAGGCTAGCGGTATTGGCAAACACGGGCGCCATGGCTTTACAGGGGCCGCACCAGGTAGCCCAGAAGTCCACTACTACGGGCAGTTGCTCCCGGCTAATGATTTTATGAAAACTCGAATCATCCAGATTCATAGGCTGCTGGACAAACAGCGGCTCGTGGCAGCGACCGCAGTTGGGGCTTGCCGCTATTTTTTCGTTCTCCAGCCGATTAACTGTCAGACAGTGTGGGCAAACGGTTTCAATTCGTTGCATGGATAATCATTCCGTTCGGGCAGCTATATTAATAGTCTGATGCTAGAACGGACCCGTACCGCTGCTCTTGATACAGGTCATTTCATACCCCAAGGCAAGGTCGTTACGATATTCGATAACCCAAATTGAGATCAGGCTGATGGAACCCTTCGCTACCGTTTTCGGTGATTGACACGCCATGGACTTCAAGGATTATTACAAGATTCTTGGCGTGCAGCCTGACGCCGACCTTAAAACGATCAAGACGGCCTATCGAAGGCTGGCCCGGAAGTTTCACCCGGACCTCAACAAGGATGACAAGGCCGAGGACAAGTTCAAGGAAGTGGCCGAGGCTTATGAAGTTCTCAAGGATAAAGAGAAACGGGCCGAATATGACGAGCTGCGCAAGTATGGTGGGCAGCATGGACAGCGGTTTACGCCGCCCCCCGGCTGGCAGGCCTCCGGGCATGGTGGCGCCCACTTCGAACATTTCCAGGGAGACTTCTCGGATTTCTTCGAAAACCTGTTCGGTGGACGGCAGGGTGCCCGCGGCCCATGGCAGCAAGGTGGTACTGCTCGCGGCTTCAGGGGCCAGGATGTCGAGATGGAAATGCCCATCTTTCTGGAAGACACGCTTGCAGATGAGTCAAAGAAAGTCAGTTTCAGGATACCCAGCTACGACGCACATGGACGGCACACCGGCGATAAGACCAAAACGCTGAATGTCAAAATACCCAAGGGTGTCACCGATAATGAGCGCATACGTCTGAAAGGCCAGGGTTATCCCGGTCTGGAAGGAGGCGCTAACGGCGACCTGTACCTGCATATCCGCCTGGTGCCGCATCCGCTGTTTGATGTCGAAGGCCATAACCTCATCATCACCGTGCCGATTGCCCCCTGGGAGGCGGCACTGGGCACCAAGATCACGGTGCCGACGCTATCCGGCAACATCCAGTTGACCGTGCCGCCCAACAGCCAGACCGGTCAGAAATTGCGCATAAAAGGTAAAGGCCTGCCCGGCAAGCTGGGCCCAGGCGATCTGTTCGCGGTTTTCAAAATCGTCATGCCAGGCAAGCTTGATGACAGGCACAAACCGGTCTGGGAAAAACTCGCCGCCGAAGCGGACTTTAATCCGCGTGCCGAATGGAGCAAGTCATGAGTAGTCAACTGACGGTCAAACTGACCGTATCTGAACTCTGTGAATCTGTTCAGATTTCCGAGGACATGCTGATCGAGATCGTCAGTCAGGGCATTGTCGAACCCAAGGGAGCATCACCTGCAAGCTGGCAATTTGATGACAGCATGCTGAATATCCTTAAACGGGCGGTGCGTCTGCGCGAAGAACTGGACATCGAATGGGCCGGCGTAGCACTTGCCCTGGATTTGCTTGATGAGCTTGACCAGTTGAAAACAGAAAATTACCGCCTGCGCCAACGCCTCGGCAGGTTTCTTCAGTCACCGCCCTGAGCGGCAGTGCAGAGTGATGCTGCCTGCTCCGGACTTTATTCCGGAGCAGGCAGGGCAGCAAAAGTGGTTAGCCTTTTACTGCTTTGGTCGCTGGTTTGCGAGCTGACCGCTTGCTGCCGGTGGCTATGGATTTCTTACGCGTTGCGGCCTTCGGCTTGGCCTCGGCACGAATGGCCTTGAGCGCTTTGTTGACGGGCTTTTCCATGACCGTGCCCTTGACAGATTTCTTGAATGAATCAACGCGCGTCTGGTGCTCGGAGATCCATTTCAGACTGGCCACGGCCGTCTGGTGCCAGGCAGACTCAGCCGCATGCTCACCCTGCTGCCAGACCTTATCCACCTTGTCTTTCAGTTGATTGAACTGGGCGTCCCAGTCAATTTTCTCGACGGCCTTTTTGGCCTTGCTGAGGACGCCGGGTTTGGCTCTCGTTTTGACTGCTTTGACGGACTTGCGCGAGGTTTTACTGGCTGCTGTAGACATGGTGTTAGTCCTGCGGTGAAACCGCCGTTGTGTGGATAATCGGCCAGCGAAGAATGATCCGGAATGAATGGGCTTTCATTGATCTGGGTCAAGGCGTTATGCGGGCAAAGCCTGACCTTGCTGGGTTGAATTCCGCACTGCTTTTTTGCCGTTCGGGACGTGACCGGCTTGCAGGCCCGGCTACTTACAGAGCGATTATTTGAAAGTCGTGGATAACAGGCAACCGGCCACAAAGTGCGCCATGTCCATGAGCAATAACCACGATTGACCTGCATCAACGCCAAGCCGTTTGAAGGATGCGATTCTGATCGCAAGGCGTACTGGCATTGCACCCGTCGTCTTCGCTGGTCGTGCACAGCGCACTGCATGGCTGCAATAAACCTGGCGGAGTAAGGACACTTGGCAACAATCAAATTTCTTGGAGCAGCACAGGAGGTAACGGGTTCCTGTCACCTGCTGGAATCTCCTGGCACTGGCAAAATCCTTCTTGACTGCGGCATGCATCAGGGCGGTAAGGCAATTGAACGACAGGAGAAAGAGCAATTCGCATTCGAGCCACGTGAAATTGATGCGGTGGTGCTGTCCCATGCCCACCTGGACCACTCGGGGCTATTGCCCAAACTGGTACACGAAGGTTTCGACGGGCCGATCTACTGCACCAAAGCCACGAGCGAGTTGCTTGGCATCATGCTGCGTGATTCTTACGGCCTGTATAAACGTGATCTGGAAAGAAAGAACCTGAGGAATAAGCGGCGGGGTGATAAGCCAGTCAAGGCAAGCTACACGGAAAAAGATGTCACCCGGGCCTTGTCCCTGTGCGAGCCAAAGCCATACGAACAGGCGTTTCCCATCAGTGAACAGACCCGCGTCACTTTTCATGATGCGGGACACATTCTGGGCTCTGCCATTGTTGAAATCAGCATCAATGAGCAGCACAAGACCAGATCGCTGGTTTTTTCCGGCGACCTGGGTAACAGGAATGCCGTCTTAATGAATGACCCCGCCGTCATCACGAAGGCAGACGTTGTGATGATGGAAGGCACCTACGGCGACCGTGATCACCGATCCATGGAAAGAACCATTGATCAGTTTGACGAGATTCTGAAAGCGACCTGGCAGCGGGGCGGGAATGTCATGATTCCTGCTTTTGCCGTTGGCAGGACCCAGGAAATTCTTTATTACCTTGGACGCCTGGCCCACGAGGGCAAACTGGATAACTGGCAGGTGGTGCTGGACAGCCCCATGGCTATTGAAGTCACGCGTATTTATGATCGCTGGTTGCACACGCTTGATTGCCAGGGCACGAAGAAACTCTGCGACACTGACATCACCCTGCTTAAGGATTTCCTGCCCAGATTGCACCTGTCTGTCACCCCGCAGGACTCCATGGCCATCAACATGATTTCGAAAGGCGTCATCATCATCGCCGGCAGCGGCATGTGTACGGGCGGAAGAATCCGGCACCATTTCAAGCACCGCATCTGGAACCGGCGTAACACGATCATATTTACAGGCTTTCAGGCCCGAGGAACGCTTGGGCGAGTGCTGGTCGATGGCAGCAAATATATAAAAATGTTCGGTGACGATTACGTGGTCAAGGCGAGCATAGAGACGCTTGGTGGTTTCTCTGCACACGCCGGCCAGACCGAACTTGTCGAGTGGGTCACTCAGTTTAAAAACAAGCCGCGGGTGGTATTGGTCCACGGCGAGGCCGACTCTTTGGAGGTCCTTTCAAACAGGCTTTGGAATGAGCATGAGATCAGCCCGATGATTCCAGCCAGGGGCCAGACCCTGGCCTTTTAGAGACCGGCGATGCTTTTCAACCTGATGGGATCCCTGGGCCTGTTTCTGCTGGGCATGTGGATGCTCACCGAGGGGCTCAAAATTGCTGGCGGTCATCGTCTCGGCGTACTGCTGGGACATTGGACATCGAACAGAAAACGCGGGCTTGTGTCGGGCATCCTGATAACCGGCCTGGTCCAGTCATCAAGCGCGGTCACGGTTGCCACGATTGGCTTTGTTAATGCTGGCCTGCTGAAATTCAAGCAGGCTATCTGGGTTGTGTTTGGCAGCAATGTGGGGACCACGCTGACGGCCTGGATTGTCACACTGCTCGGTTTCAGCATGAATATAGAAGCGGCCACCTTTCCAATGATCGGCGTGGGTGCGGCTTTGCGAATTTTCGCGCCACAGGAACGGGGCAAGGCTTTTGGCATGGCCCTGGCCGGTTTCGGTTTGCTGTTCATGGGTATCGACGCACTTCAGGATAGCTTTTCCCTGCATGCCAGCCGCCTCGACATAGAAAGCCTACTCGCCGAGGCGAAATACAAAACCCTCCTGGCACTTGGCATCGGTTTCATGCTGACCCTGCTGACGCAGTCTTCCAGTGCCGCCATTGTGATTATCCTGACAGCCGTGGCCAGCAGCGTCATAGGCGTCGATTCCGCTGCTGCAGCTGTGATTGGGGCCAATGTCGGCACGACCTCCACAGCCTTAATCGCGAGTATTGGTGCTACTGCCAATGCCAAACGCCTCGCCTGGGCTCATGTGGCATTCAATGGTCTGACCGGCGTGGTTGCGCTCATCATGTTGCCGCTGTTCTGGGCAGTAACGTCCGGCATCGGAGGCATGCTGGGGGTTAAGGACAACTACACCATGATGCTCGCCATTTTTCACAGCTGCTTCAACATATTCGGTGTGCTGCTGATCTGGCCACTGGAGCCCCGCCTGTCCCTGTGGCTGCTTTCGCGCTATCGCACAGCGGCAGATAGAACCCGGGTTTCCCAGTACCTGGATGCCAACGCTGCCTCCGTACCAGAAATGGCCATACGTGCCATGACGCTTGAACTGGAGCATCTCCTGAAAAAAGCCACTGCATTGCGTTTGCCCGTCAGCAGCACTCATGTCTCACAGCCCAACGAATTACAGGCATTAAGGCAACGGGTGAATGCCGTCAGTGAATTTATCTCTCGATCGCTTAAATCCGAGTTAACCGAGCAACAGGGCAATCAATTCACGCTGGGTTTGAGTGTTGCGCACCACCTCGCCTATGCCTGCATGACTTACCAATATGCTACCGAGCATTTGATAGACATTCAGAATTCCGGGTATCCCGTGCCGGGCAAGCTGTTTGACTGGTTCAAGACCGTGAATGAATACAACGAGGTCAGCGCTGACATCAGTAAAGAGGCGATAGAGGAAAAACTGCATGTGCTGACAGATCACTACAAGGCAGTGAAAACCCAGTTGCTCACAGCCGCCGTGAGCGAAAGAATCAATCTGGAAAGCGTCGATCAGGCCTTGCAGGCCGCCAGCATAGGACGCCGTTTTATTGAGCAGATTGCCCAGGCGGGCACTGCCTTCCAGGACCTGGCCTCTGGCGTACGGGCAGCAAATGAACCCACCTCAGTGCCGGTGCTGGAGAATAGCAATGCAGCCTGACGATATGCCGCTGGAGCCCGGCGTCATGGCTGCGCCGCATGCGCGTGGCATTACCGAGGTATTTGAAACCCTGGGTACTTCCGAGCAGGGGTTGGGTGAAGAGCTGGTGGCAGCCCGCATTACCCGGTTTGGAAAGAATGCGCTTCCCGTGGCCACCCAAACTGCTGCCTGGAAAAGGTTCGCCCTGCAGTTTCACAATTTGCTTATTTATATTCTGCTGGCCAGTGCAGTTATCAGCTTTCTGCTTGAGCATTACGTCGACGGTGGCGTGATCCTGCTGGTGGTGTTTGTGAATGCCATTGTTGGCTTTATTCAGGAGGGCAAGGCAGAAGCAGCACTGCGTGCGATCCTGGCCATGATCAGGACTACGTGTCTGGTGATTAGAGGGGGCAGCCTGAGCAGTATCGACAGTACTCTGTTGGTGCCAGGTGACATTGTCAGCGTTCAGCCTGGGGACCGTGTACCTGCAGACCTGCGGCTTTTCTACGTTAAGGACCTGCGTTGTGACGAATCGTCCCTGACAGGCGAGTCGCAGCCCGTCGGTAAAAGCATTGAGCCGGTACCTGCCGACACACTACTGGCAGAAAGAAAAAACATGGCTTACATGGGCACCATGGTGAGTTACGGAACCGCGCGCGGTGTTGTTTGCAATACGGGGAACAACTCAGAAATTGGCAGTATTAGTGAGTTGGTTCGACAAACGTCACTTTCAAAGACTGACCTGCAGCGCCAGCTACAGCGTTTCGCGCTGCATTTGAGTATTGGTATTCTCGTTATCTCCGCGACTTCAATGCTGTTTGGCATGCTGTACCGCGGTTATGCCTTTGCAGAGATGTTTCAGGCGGCAGTTGGCATTGCGGTCGCATCCATTCCGGAAGGCTTGCCTGCAATAGTGACCATTGCGCTGGCCATTGGCGTACAGAAAATGGCGAACAGCAAGGCCCTGGTTCGGCGTCTGCCAAGCGTTGAGGTGCTTGGTTCTGTCGACGTCATTTGCTCTGACAAGACAGGCACCTTGACGACTAATCAGATGATGGCCAGGGAGCTTGTTCACAGCAAGGGACACTATGCTATCTCAGGCGAGGGCTACCGACCTGAGGGCACGTTTACGCTAAAGTCGTCTGCACAGTCGCCACCTTCAGAAAAGGACACTCTGCTGGACAAGGCCAGCCTGATTGCGATGCTGTGCAATGATGCCAACCTGTCCAACGCGGAAGGCGGCTGGGAGCTACACGGAGACCCCACTGAGGGCGCGTTGCTCGTGCTGGCTATCAAACATGGCCTGAACCGCGAAACCGTAGCAAATGATTGGCCACGCATCGATGAATTGCCATTTGAAACCGAACGCCGCTATATGGCCACCCTGCACCAGGGTTCCGCTGGTCAAAGGTTACTTGTTGTAAAGGGTGCGCCAGACCGGCTGATCCCTTGCGCCACACTGCAGCTTGGGCCGGAAGGGCCAGAGAGCATTGACAGGCAATACTGGAATCAGGCGCTGGATGACGCAGCGGCCAGAGGTATGCGGGTTATGGCACTGGCACAAAGAGAGCTGTCAACCGAGCAGCAGTCACTGGAACATGGTCTGATCGAGGACGGCCTAACCTTGGTGGCGTTGGTTGGCATTAGTGACCCACCGCGCCCCGAGGCCATTGAAAGTATTCGCCGCTGCCATGCCGCCGGCATTCGAATCATCATGATCACAGGCGACAACCCCTTAACTGCTTCCGCTATAGGCCAGGAGCTTGGCTTGAATGCCGGCAAAGTGCTGACCGGCAGCGAACTGGATGCCTTATCCGGCGAGCAGATCCTGGGAATCATTGATCACGTTGATATATACGCACGCACCAGCCCCAAGAACAAGCTGCAGCTGGTCAACGCCCTGCAAGAAGAACAGCATATCGTCGCGATGACGGGGGATGGCGTGAATGATGCCCCGGCACTTAGAAAAGCAGATGTGGGCGTTGCGATGGGGAAAAAGGGGACGGACGCTGCAAAAGAGGCCTCGGATATCGTCTTAACCGATGATAATTTCAGCACCATCACCCGGGCGGTCGAAGAAGGAAGAACGGTTTACGACAACATCGTCAAATCCATCACGTTCATTCTGCCCACCAACCTCGCTGAAGCGACCGTGATTATTATCGCCATTATTATCGGTCGCATGCTGCCAATCACACCGGCACAAATACTATGGGTCAACATGGTTACGGCTATCACGCTTGCCCTGGCGCTTGCTTTTGAGCGGCCTGAGCCGGATTTCATGCAACGCCGCCCGAGACCGCGTGACCAAGGGCTGATAACGGTCAGGTTACTGACCCGCATGGCACTGGTAGGCTTCACCGCAGCCATTATTGTGTTCTGGCTATTCGGTTACTACCGGAACGCGGGTGCAAGTATAGAATTCAGCAGGACAATCGCTATCAATGCGCTGGTTGCCCTGGAAGCCTTTTATCTGATCAATTGCCGCTTTCTCACTCAAAGTTTATTTACGGTGGCGATTTTTCGAGGCGCGCGACCAGCGGTGATCGCCATTGGCAGTGTATTCATGTTGCAGATGGGGTTCACCTATCTGCCGGTTTCACAGGGCCTGTTCGGGCTTGCTGCTATCAGCCTGGCGGACTGGCTGCTTATACTTGGTGTGACGCTTCCTCTCTTGCTGTTGGTGGAGGCGGAGAAGTTTTGCTGGCGAGTGTTTGCTCATAGCTGATCCCGTATGCCGGAGGTCGACATGCAGAAGCTGAATCATTCCGGTGAGTGCATATGCTCGACCTGATTCATCAGTCTGCCTTCTTTGAGCTGACTGCCATCTTGTTGTTGGCAACTTTGCTGGGCTATGCCGGGCATGTTCTTAAGCAGCCCCTCATCGTTATTTTCATCGCAGTAGGCGTGATTGCAGGCCCAAGCCTTCTGGGGCTCGTTAAAAGCCATGATCATATTGCGTTGCTGGCCGAACTGGGGATTACGGTGCTGCTGTTCCTGGTCGGGCTGAAGCTGGACGTTGGCCTGGTGCGATCATTGGGAAAGGTCGCCCTTATCACTGGCCTGGGGCAGGTGCTTTTTACATCCATCGTTGGCTTTGTCATCGGCATAGCGATGGGGCTGGACATGGTGACGTCGATCTATGTGTCCGTTGCCCTTACTTTTTCCAGCACGATTATTATCGTCAAGCTGTTAACCGACAAGAAAGAAATCGATTCCCTGCATGGCAAGATTGCACTGGGTTTTCTGATTGTGCAGGACTTTGTCGTAGTCATCGCCATGCTGGTCATCACCATGCTGGCTGGTGGTGAGGGCCAGGCCAAGGCGAGTATTACTCAGACACTGGTGCATTTCGTCCTGCTGGCCGTTTTGCTTTACATATTCACCAAGTATCTGGCTACGCCGATACTGACCAGAATATCCCGTTCGCAGGAGCTTCTGATCCTGTTCGGTATCTGCTGGGCGACCCTGTTAACCACCACCTTTGATTATTTAGGGCTGGGAAAGGAACTGGGAGGACTGGTCGCGGGCGTGTCACTGGCATCCACTGCGTTTCGGGAAACCATCAGTTCTCGCCTGACGTCCTTACGAGATTTTCTGCTGCTGTTCTTTTTCATCTCGATTGGCACCAAATTTGACCTGTCGCTGATTGCCGAGCAACTCGATGCAGCTATCCTGTTTTCACTTTTCGTTCTTATAGGTAACCCCCTCATTGTCATGATCATTCTTGGCATGATGGGGTATCGAAAAAGAACCGGCTTGCTGGCCGGCTTAACCGTTGCCCAAATCAGTGAATTCTCTCTGATCTTTATTGGGATGGGTATTGCCTTCGGACATGTGCAAGAGGAGGCGTTGAGCCTGGTTACATTCGTTGGGTTGGCCACCATTACAGCCTCTGTCTACATGATTAATTATTCACATTGGCTCTATACATTTCTCGAACCGGCACTCTTCGTTTTTGAAAAAAGTAACGTAAGCAGCGAGATCGAAACTCAGATCGAGGAACTACAAAGCCAGCCCTTTGATGTCCTGTTGTTGGGGCGCGGCAGGTATGGAACCGCGATTGCCAGTAACCTGCTTAAAAAAAACAAGAAGGTGCTGGTCGTGGATTTTGATCCGCAGGCCGTTAATGAATGGCGGGAACTTGGGGGCAACGCCATCTATGGCGATGTGTCTGACCCCGGGCTCCTGGATGAGCTGCCACTGAATAATATCGCATGGATAATATCGACCATTCCTCATACCAACCCCAGCCTGTACAGCGATAACCCCAATCTGACATTGCTGTCAGCCATCAGAGAAAAGGGTTACAAGGGAAAAATTGGCATGGTTGCACACCATGAAAAGGTAGTCCGGGGAATGAGAGCATATGATCTGGATATGATACTCATGCCTTACAGAGACGCGGGTACCCGAGCTGTGGAGAAAATGTATCCACAGGAACCGTCCGGTTAACCCGATTTCCAGTAGCCCAGGCAGCCATTCTGGACATGAAATATTCACGTTTGCCCCGGTCTTGAAATGGTGCCGGAGGAGGGAATCGAACCCACACTCTGTTGCCAGAACCGGATTTTGAATCCGGCGCGTCTACCAGTTCCGCCACTCCGGCATGGGGTCGCGAAGCGGCGAATTCTAGCCTATTTTGTTGTGGTTGTGGGTCAAGACGCCCGTGCTTAGCGTGCAATACGTGTCTTGCGAGATGTCTTGATAGGCGTTTCCGCCTTGGCAATGACCTCACCGCAAACAACCACGACCTTGTGGGTACCGGTATAACGGTTCACCGAGTTCAGCATTTCGTTTTGCTCCTCTGCGGTCATTTGGCAATAATCCTGAACGTTATCGCCAATCAATCCGGCAAAGAAGTTGGGGATGCCGCTTGCCATTAGCAGCGGCAGTGTTAGCAGCAGTCCTGCTATGTGTCGCCTTTTCATAGTCACCTACCTGGTGGGTTTACCTACTGATTGCCCACCTGTGTTGAGTACCATTTAAGACTATTCTGGCGTTGGTATGTGATGACCTGATTACGTTTTTACCTGTAAGGAAATGCCTATATCCATGTCAGTTATAGCACCCGTTCTGCTAGTATCCGCGGCCCATGCAACGATCTGACTTCTATTACGACTTACCTGAGGCATTGATTGCCCAGTACCCGCTTGCCAGGCGTAGCGCGAGCCGTATGCTGGCCTTGCCCGAGTCGGGCGCCCCCCCGGAGGACCGCCGGATCAGCGATCTGCCGGATTATCTGAAAGCGGGGGATTTGCTGATCTTCAACAATACGCGGGTGATTCCGGCACGACTTCATGGGCACAAGGACAGCGGTGGGCAGGTCGAGGTGCTCGTCGAGCGCGTGACGGGTGAACACGAATTGCTGGCGATGGTACGCGCCAGCAAGACACCAAAAACCGGACGCCGATTGATTCTGGCTGATGGCGCCATCGAAGCGGAGGTGCTTGGCCGGGAAGGGGAGTTTTTTTTGCTTCGCCTGGCGGGACCACAAACGGCATTGACGCTACTCAAGAAACACGGGGCCATGCCACTGCCGCCCTACATTCACAGGGTGCCTGATGCCGAGGACAGCGAGCGCTACCAGACAGTCTATGCCCGCAAGGAAGGTGCAGTTGCGGCGCCTACGGCGGGTTTGCATTTTGACGAGCATTTGCTGAAAGCGATCCGCGATCGTGGCGTGGAACTGGGTTATCTGACCCTGCATGTTGGGGCAGGCACATTTCAGCCGGTCAGGGTGGATGACCTGGCTACCCACCAGATGCATTCAGAGTGCATTGAGGTGTCGGCTGGATTATGCCAACAGATCACCGAAGCGAAGAAACGTGGTGGACGGATCGTTGCGGTTGGCACCACTGTGGTCAGGGCGTTGGAGTCTGCGGCGGCGTTGAGCGAGTCAGGAGAACTTGCGCCTTATACGGGCGAGACTAGGCTGTTCATCACACCGGGCTATGATTTCAAAGTGGTCGATGCACTGCTCACGAATTTCCACCTGCCCGAGTCGACACTGCTGATGCTGGTAAGTGCTTTTGGTGGTTATGACCGGGTGATGCGGGCCTATCGGCATGCAGTTCAGGAGGGTTACCGGTTTTTCAGTTATGGCGACTGCATGATTGTTATACGCTCTAGTTGCTGAACTAAGCCGACCCCGGTTTCTTCAGCGTTGCATCAGTAAAATGCGGTTGTACTGATGCCTTCCGACACAAGCATTAAGATGCGTGAGCTTCTTGCTTCATGCCTGTACCAACGTGGTAGTTAATTACTCACTTATCAGCTAGCTTGGCTACTTCCTCGTGGCGGAAGCAATTCGTGATGTGGTCGTTAACCATGCCCGTGGCCTGCATATGAGCATAGACAATGGTTGAGCCGACGAAGTTGAAGCCGCGCGTTTTCAGGTCCTTGCTGATGACGTCGGAAAGCGCTGTTCGGGCGGGCAGTTCGGCCAGCGACTGCCAGCGATTCTGAATCGGTCGGCCATCCACGAAGCCCCAGATGTATTGGTCGAAAGAGCCAAACGTGGCCTGAATCTCCAGGAAGGCACGGGCATTGCGTATGGCCGAGTTGATCTTGAGCCGGTTGCGAATAATGCCGGCATCTTCGAGGAGTCGTTGGATATCCTTGTCGCCGTAGGCTGCGACTTTGCTGACGTTGAAGTTGTCGAATGCACGGCGATAGCCATCTCGTTTGCGCAGTACGGTCAGCCAACTCAGGCCGGCCTGCGCACCCTCGAGGGTCAACATTTCAAACAATTTCTGGTCATCGTGCTCTGGCACGCCCCATACGTGGTCATGGTAGGCGATGTATTCCGGGGCGTTGGTACACCAGTCGCAGCGATGTCGGTTCATGGTTTTTCGGGCGGTATCTGATTAGACAGTGTATCGGGGTGGTAGCCAGGGATCGTATGCCAGCGCTCCCATACACTGGTATCGATCGTTTCTCGCTGGCCGTGACCGAATTGGCGATTATGGCGATCCTTGAAATGCCGGTACAGGCCGTGCATGAACTCATTGTATGAATCACGAACCACATGCAGGTGGTCATGTGGGCCGGCGTGATCATTGTGGGTGAATCGCAGGCCGGTGGCATGGGCCTTGCGGATCATCCATTGCAGCGGGATGCGATGAAGACGATCGTTATCATAGCCACCGCCGATATTGGCATGCGCACCGATGAACCAGCGTTGCTCCACTTCACGGTTTTCTTCCTTGAGGATGTTTTCCCAAACGGCAACATCAAAGTCCTTTCGGTGCTCATCCACGGCAATCGCATGATAGGCATAGTCCACGATCTTGCTTAAACGCGTGTCATGCCATTGATAACTGTCGCGACCGAAGGGCACCCCTGTGATGGGAATGCCCATTGATCCGACGGTGTCCCATACCCCGATAAACCGAACCCGTACTTCCTTGGAAAAGGCACCTCGAAAGTGCTGTGCCGGCGGATCCTTGGGTGCCACGTCCTTGTCCCGGTAAAGCATGTAGGCTTTATCCAGGTTGGTCGGGTAAGGGTCGACCAGCAGTCCGCATTTACGAATAATGCCGCCCAGGCTGCGCGCGGTGTAGGCGCCGCGGCTGAATCCGAAGGTATAGATTTCGTCACCATCCCGATGGTGCTGGCATAGCCATTGGTAGCCCTCCATCAGGTTTTCACCCAGGCCGGCACCAAACATGCCACCCAGAAACCGGGTATAAGGCTTGGTGCCAACGCCTTCTATATAGCAGTGCTTTTGCTCGTTGCCGTCACTATCGTGTTCGGCGAGATGCTGCTTTATAAGGAAAACATTGGTTTTGTCGCGGCCGTTGTTCCATGTGCCATCGAACAGTACGACGAGTTTTCTGCCCATATCGCAATCCCCCCATTGGCTATGGCATTGTTAATCATTTACCCGTTGACGGGCTTTTCAGAGTGGCTCCAGCCTGATTAACTCACCGTTGTTTTCATCGGTGAGCAGGTAGATGAAACCATCCGGACCCTGGCGTACATCCCGAATACGACCGAGGCGGTTTTGCAAGATTCGATGTTCGTTAATGATTTTGTTGCCGTCCAGTTCAAGGCGAACCAGCAGCTCGGATTTGAGCGAACCTACCAGCAGATTGCCCTGCCAGTTATGGAACTGTTCCGCTGTATAGAAAGCCATCCCCGACGGCGCAATAGATGGCACCCAGTAGTGAAGCGGCTGGAGCATGCCGGCCTTGTGGGTGCCCTCACCAATGGAGAAGCCGGTGCCGTATTCCTTGCCATAGGTGATGATTGGCCAGCCATGATTGGCGCCGGCAACAATGGCATTGATTTCATCCCCACCCTGAGGGCCATGTTCGTGAGTCCAAAGTTGGCCGGTTTTTGGGTGCAGGGCTGCCCCCTGCAGATTGCGGTGACCATAGCTGTAGATTTCGGGGCGTGCTCCGGGCTTGCCAACAAAGGGATTGTCCCGGGGAATGCGCCCATCATCGTGGAGGCGGATGATGGATCCCGCATGGTCATTCAGGTCTTGCGCACGGTGCCGGTCGCCGCGGTCGCCCAGGGTGATGAACAGGTAGCCATGGCGATCAAATACCAGTCGGGAGCCAAAGTGCTGGCGGGCACTGGTCTTGGGTTCAAGACGAAACAGGGTCTGCCAGTCGATGAGTCGGTTGCCCTGTAAACGGCCTCGCCCGACGTCGGTGCCAATACCGCCTTTCCCCGGCGCAGCATAGCTGAGATAAACCCATCGGTTGTCTGAGAAATCCGGGTGTATGGCCACATCCATCAGGCCACCCTGGCCCTTGACTGCGATCGGGGGCAGCCCGGTAATAGGCTCGTCCTGCAATCGACCACCAGCGAATCGGCGCAGCGTACCGCTGCGCTCAGTTATCAGCAGGCTGCCATCAGGCAGAAAAGCCATGCTCCATGGGTGCTCAAGTCCGCTCGCAAGGGTGACGGTTTTGACGGTGTCGGGGCCACTGGCGGCATTGATGCGTGGCAATAGCTGGCGATGCAGAAGCAGTGCAAGCAGGATGCCCGCCAAGCAGATCAATGCCAGCCGACGCCATTTGCCTTGTGAGTCTGACAGGCGCATGCCGTTAGTGGCTTGTCACCACTTGAACATCGGTAGTGGACTAAGCGGGTTACGTAGTAATCGCTTAAAGGTGAGGCTGGCCAGTCTCTTGTGAAAGCCGTGGTTCGGAAAACTGTGTCGCAGCTCTCGCAGGATTTCCCGCGGAACGCCGAAACGCATCACGCCCATGGAGACATCAATCCAGTCAGCCCGTCGCAAGGATTCCACCAGTTTTCCCATACCGCAGGTCATACCGATCTTGTGATGCTCGGAGATCATCGCGCTGATCTCGTCACTCCATTCGCCCAACCCCTGTTCAGACAGATATTCCCGGGCACGCCTGGCTGAGGGCTCAAGATAGTCGAAAGTCTGATCGCTCCAGATTCCGATATCGTGGAAATAGATGGCAATAGCCAGCTTGTCGAGTGAGACAGGGTCGGGTTGCGCCATGATGGCGGCATAATTCAGCACCCGGTAGCAGTGGTTACGGTAGGCCTCGTAATCCTCGCCAAGGGTAGTGCGTCCCTGCTCAAACAGTCTGTCAAGACGTGGCTGTTGCGTAATCAGGTCCATGGGTTCCGTTTAGTGCCTGCATAAGTCTGGAGACAGTCATTTGACGTCATAGATGGCGCAGGGTTCAGCGGTTTTGGACCGGAACGGGTTCCATGTGTGTGATGAGGGAACAGGAGCTGTTCGGGGCATTACGCATACGTCGTTGCACATTTTCCAGATGCTGGCGGCCATGTGGGTTGAAGCGGTAATAGTGCGCCGTTTCCCGCATATTGATGCTATGTGCATCCGTGATGGTTTGCGGTACGGCCCATACTGGCGAGAGCGGCCAGAACAGGATGTTGGCAGCCCCTGCCAGCCACTGCCAGTTGGCCCAGGTATTCGCGGCCAGGTAGAAATTGCCAGCCCCGGGCAGCATGGATAGTGCGCCAGCCGTTGCCGGATGCCGAATAGCCTGGTCGGTTGTGCTTATGCCACAGGCTTCGAGTGTACTCAGAAACTCCATTTCTTGGTGACTGAGTGTGATGCAACCGCTGCATCCGATCAGGGCGGTGACAACTAGGAAGGTTTTCAGGTAGTTATTAATTCGCATTTTGTAACCACGTATCGGGTTGATAGCCATTAAGGAACTTGGATGAGCGGCTTTTGGAGACAGTCCACCCGTCCTAAGCTCCGATTAAATTTTTATTACTCGACGGCACTATCTTGAAGCCGAGTGGTCCTTCTGTAAACGTTTGATTGAAGATCAGGAGGGTATGAAAGCAAGCAGTAAGCCCAATAACCTGGAGCAGGCGGTGGCGCATAAGAACATTGCTGCGTTGCAGCAATACGGGTAAAATCAACCTATATTCTCTGGATAAATCTACAAGGCGTGAAATTCTCTAGTCGCATCAAACGACCGGCCGGACTCCTTCTGGAAGGCCTGCTTGGCCTGCTATGCCTGTTACTGATTGCACAACCGGGTCAGTCCCCCGTTATTGAGGCACACCATAACGCGCGTAAAGCGGAAGTGAACACGCCAACGGTCGGGCATCTCGACTCAGGCCAACTTACCCTGGCCGCGAATCAAAATCGTACCGCTCAAGGCGCGGCGGCAGTGACGCGATAAGGCGCAATAAATACAATTGATGTAGAGTCCAGCGGCTTGTGTATCGATGTTCGGGGGAAGAGCAGAAATGCGTTACATCATGGTGGGAATCGTGGTCGCAGCGGTTTTGGTCGCTGCAGGCTCATGGGGATATAAACGCAATGCAGCGCTAAAGCGCCTGAAGGCCGCTGGCGCTGAAGTCCAAATAACCAATGCGGATAGCTGGTATGGCGGCCTGTTGTGGCAAGTGTCTGGGTTCGCAATGGGGCAGGCCAAGCCGAATGATGAACTGTTGGCGGACATCAATGCGGTGGCCGCTTCCCTCACGGAGCTGGATTTATCGGGTCATCCAATCACGGATGCAGGTGTGAAAAACCTTGCGGATTGCGATGATCTGGTAGCAATGAATCTGAGCAAGACACAAGTCACGGACCAGTCGGCGGATGTGCTGGCCGACTGTAATAACCTCAAAAGCCTATGGCTTGATGATACGAAGCTGACCGATGCCGGGCTGGCGGATCTTGATGACCTATCCGCCCTTGAAACGCTGTCACTGGCGCGCACAGGTATTACCGATGCCGGCCTGATCAAGGCCGCTGGCTGGCAGCGTCTCAAGGCACTGGATCTGAGCGGCACAAAGCTCAACGGGACGTTTTTGCAGAAGCTTGGCAAGCAGTGCCAATTGACCACGTTGACCCTCGATGGAACAAGCGCCGATGCCGCTAGCCTGTCGGCGCTGGCAGTATGTGACCAGCTGCAAAGTTTATCCCTGAGGCAGTTTCAGCTATCCCAGGCAGGGATAGAAGCCATCGCCCAGTTGCGCCAGTTGCAACGGCTCGATCTTTCGAATTCCAACCTGAACAGCGCCGGCATGCGAAGCCTGTTGGCCAGCGCACGTCTGCACACCCTGATTGTGGCCGGTACGCAGGCCGGTAAGGGGCTGGGGGCTGAGCCGTTGCCTGCACCGGGGCTGGAGGAAATTGATCTCTCGACCTCGGGGTTGACGGATATCGACGTGCTGGCCCTGACGGGCCTGACAGGTCTGAAGATTCTGAATCTGGATGGCAATAGCATCAGTGACGCTGCCACTGACGTGATTGTGCGACTGTCTGGCCTGGAAAGTATCCGCATCACCAATACACGGATGGCCGTGGCGTCAGCGCATCGCATGTACAAGGCCCTGCCCAAGGCAAGAATTTACTACGGTAATGCGGGTTCGGTGGGGTGGCTGGGTTATCGGCGCTAGTACTACAGACTAAGTGCGATTACGCCAGAACCATCGCGGCACCTTGAGGCAATAATCCTGGTAGGCGTCGGCGAACCGCGTGTTCATATACTGTTCTTCCGGTGCAATGACGCAGCGCCGGATGGCCAGAACCGAGAGGGCCAGGGTCGGCGCCTGCCAGAGGTTTCCCGTGGCAATGCCAATGCCAAGGTGAATCAGAACCAGTGAAAGGTACATCGGATTGCGACTGAAGCGGTAGGGACCTTTAATCACCAGGCTGTTTACCGGATTACGCGGCATGATGGTGGTGCGGTTAAGCAGAAACAGCTGAAAACACCACAACAGCAAAGCAGAGGCAAGAAGAATCAAGCCCCAGCCGACTGCAACCTGGATGGCTCCGTAATGGATTGCCATTGGCCATATCTTGTTCAGCAGAACCCCGCCCATGACAAAGAACGCCATGTAAATGGGTGCCGGTAAAGGAACCTTGGGACGATCAGGATTTAACGAAGGCTGCATAGGCAGTAGGCACTAATGAAAGTTGTCTGTTTTCATACTTTAATCAAAGTTGGCTCTGCAGCCTGGTGATTCATCGCCTCCAGAGAAGGAAAAAGCGCCAGTAGTTCGCTTGTTGCAGTGCCCGGCAATGCATTCCAGCGCGATTGGCACTGCCGCCAGGTTTGAGCCTGGAATCGCTTGGCAACATGTCGGAAAGGCCGCCCATCAAGCTGACCTTCGTACAGCGCCTGCCGGTTGTTGAAGGCGGCTTCATTAAACAGGCTTTCGCCATGGGCCAGCCACGCGTTACATGCCACCAGGTTTTGTTGCATGAGCGGTATATGAGTACGGCAGATTTCATCTACCAGGGGCAACAGGCATGCATGCAGTTGCAGTTCGCCGCCGCCCGAGGGCATGTCGCCTCGTCGCAGTCGTGTGAGCCATTGAAACAGCTTGGGTGCGCGTTGCTCTATGACCACTGCGGCACTCGGATCGTCCAGGTTCATTGCCAGTTGGCCATAGATGGCTGCATCGGCAAGGGTTAGGCGGCCGCCGAGCAGGTATGCCTGTTGGCTCAATAACGCTTCCAGGCAATCGAGCAGTCTCTCGAAAGCCGTTTCGATCAGGTCGTGAGTGGGTGGGAAGTCAGGCAGCGATGGCGGCTGACGTCGCCGTGGCAGACCTGCAACATGGTAGTCCTGCGGAGCCACGCTGAATAAATAGGGCAGGCGCCGGACCTGTCGGGCACTGAACCAGGCCCCGAAGGCAGGTTGGGCCGGTCCCAGCAAACTGCGCCATTCATAGGCTAGCCGCTGCCCCGCGTTATTGTCAGTTGCCGAGACCTTCCAGCGATAATGGTGAACCAGGTACAGCCCGAATTCATCTGCGTAATCGTCAATCAGTTGACAAATGAAGGCTGCTTTCGGTTCCTCGGGCAGCAGGCGGTTTTCGGTGGTTGCGATGTGCTGGTCGAGCCAATGCGCGATCGCTGTCGAGTCATACAGGTTCTCGCCGTTCGGCCCGAAAAGAAACGGTACCAGCGGGAATTCCTGCTCTTCACATGGTGGCGGCCAGGTCTGTGGCAAATGACCGGATATGAGTCGTTTCAGGCGCCATTGAATGCGCAGATTCTCCAGCGTGCTGCCCTCGGTGGGCAGGAAGCGGAAGGCTAACCCGGTATGGTGACAAAGCAGTTGCAGCTTGAGGGTAAATGGCGACAACTCGGAGCCATAGAGAACCCATTTGTTTCGAGTCTGTGGCATACAGGCAGCCTGCTTCGAGAATGAGCGACTGTATCATTCAAGGCGCTGGGTTGCCTGTGATGACAGGCAGTTTGAGTGTTTTGAACCGTGGCCGGTGATGTGAAGTTCACCGGCCACGGCTTGCTATTCACCACATGCTCGCCAACCTAGAAGTGCAGTCGCACGCTGACACCACTATGGCCGTGACCATGGTAGTGGAAGTTGCTATTGAAGTGAGGGCGGTAATAGGGCCGGTAATGGCGGTGTGGGTAATGGCTGGCGTGCCGACAGCCATGGTAATGCCTGTGCCGATGATCATGTCGGTAGTGGTTGTAATGGCGATGGTGGTAGTGCGTATGGTGGCGAACACTGCCACGAAAACTGGGGTGATGGCCTTCGTGACGATGACTGCGATCATGGGCCTGAGCGGTCGAAGTCAGGCTCATTCCGAGTAGCAGTGTTGTCAGGAAAGCGACGAGTAATGAGTTTAAACGCATGATGATCTCCTTAGTCGATGGTCTTCCCATGACAAGGATGTTTTCATAGTGCAAATGAACAGAAACTGAATGATTGAAGTAAGGCGGTTTCTGACTGAGCGGCTTGGTTAGTCTGCAGGCAGGCTATGCGGCACAATGCCCGGGATTCAGAACAAGGAAAGAGGCGAGTGTGGACATGACGAGATTTTCCGGTGGCAGGACTTTGCTTGTAATAGCCGCCGTCTTGTATGGCGTGGCCAGCCATGGCACTGCCGCGGCGGGCAAGCCGCATATCTGTTTCAAACCGGGTTCAGACCCCGCCTATGCTGCCGCCATCACTGAACGGTACGGTTACAAGCCCAGCCAGGTAGAGGGTGGAGCGCAGTTTGAGCTGGCGCCTCGCTGGTTTGCCACGGCAACTGATGGGCCAGGGCTTGCACAGGGCGACCCAACGGTGCTGACATGGAGCTATCTCCCAGATGGCACCAGCATACCTGGCGGGTTGCAGGGGGCAGGTGAGCCGACTGCCAATAGCAACCTGGCGGCATGGCTGAATGGTATTTATGGAAATCAGGCCACTTGGCACGCCCTGTTTGTGCAGTTTTTTGCCCGCTGGTCAGAGCTGAGTGGTATCACGTACGTGTACGAGCCGACGGATGACGGTGCTGGGTTCCCCGATAGTGCAGGTGCGTTGGGCGTACGGGGTGACATACGTATCGGCGCCCATTTTGTTGACGGGGATTTTGGCATACTCGCCTATAACTTTTTTCCCCAGTTTGGCGGGGATATGGTGATCGATAGTGCGGATGCGTTTTTTGATGACACCTCGAATTCGTCACTCGGTTTGCGCAATGTGCTGGCGCACGAGGCGGGGCACGGCATCGGCCTGGATCATTCCTGCCCGGTGAACCAGACCAAGCTCATGGAGCCGTTCGTTAGCAGCAATTTCGATGGCCCCCAGTTCGACGACATCCTGGGGGTACAGCGGCTCTATGGTGACTTCAATGAACATAATGATGACGCGCCATCCGCGACTATGCTTGCGCCCCTTATGCCTGCGGACCATGCTGAACAACGCGATGTGAGCGTTGATGGCACCCAGGATAGCGATGTTTTCGGTATCCAACTTACCGCAGCTGCCAGCAGTGTGAGTTTTTTTGCTGCGCCGACTACGCAAGCGCCCTATTCGGCAGGCCCGCAATTGAGTAATGGGAACTGTACGTCCGGGAATCCCCCGTATGACCCAAATCCCATACATGACATCAGCTTGCAACTGATCGACACGGATGGCTCAACTGTCCTGCATACACGGGATGTAAATCCCGCCGGACAACCGGAGCTGCTCCAGGATATTCCACTCACCGGCCCGGCTACGTACTACCTTCGTGTGTCAGGTGATGGCACCTCAGATATCCAGCTATACGATCTGGATGTTGATGTCGCAGCCATGGCGCCATTTTGCCCGGGCGTTCCGACCACCCCGTGCACGACCAGTAACAAGGGTGCCCTGAGAATAAAAGCAGACAAGAAGCTGTCCTGGAAGTACAGAGGGACTGTTGATGTGAGTGATTTCGCTGGCTTACCAGCCAGCCAGGATGTCGGGCTCTGCGTTTATCGAGACGGACAACTGCTGACAAACGCCATTATCCCGGCCGGCTCGAGTGGCTGGTCAATCAAGCCGGGCAAGAAGCTGCGCTACAAGAACAAGGCAGGTAATGCCACGGGCGTTACAAAATTGCGCATTCGTCGCAAGGGACTTAGATTCAAGTTGAATGGCAGCCAATTGCCTTCTTTGCCACTGAAACCATCTTCTGAAATCAGGCTGCAACTGGTCACGAGCGGCGGTGCCTGTTACGAGACACCGATTGCAGCGCCCATCAAAAAGGATACGGATAAGCGCCTGAAGGCCAGGCAGAAATAGAGGGGGGTCAACATGGGACTCTATGATCGTTTTTTACTGCCTTACCTGATCGACTTTGCCTGCGGGATCAAGCCGGTGCGTATGCAGCGGGAAAAGGTGATTCCCAGGGCGACTGGCAAGGTGCTGGAAATCGGTATTGGTACCGGCCTGAATATGCAGCACTACGACAAGAGCAGGGTCGAGAAGATATGGGGGCTTGATCCGGCCCTGCAGATGCATCGCCTGGCCGCTAAACGGATCAGGCGTGCAGGGCTGGATGTGGAACTGGTCGGCCTGCCGGCCGAGCAGATTCCCATGCAAGATGCCAGCTTTGACTCCATCGTCTGCACCTACACGCTGTGTACGATTCCTGACCCCCACAAGGCGCTTGAAGAGATGCGGCGGGTCCTGAAGCCTGGCGCCAGCCTGATTTTTTGCGAGCATGGGCAGGCACCGGATGCCAGTGTGGCACGCTGGCAGGCTCGGCTGAATCCCATCTGGCGCCCCCTGGCCGGTGGCTGCAACCTGGACCGGCCGGTGCCAAAATTGTTGGCCGATGCCGGTTTCAATGTGCAGGACATGCAGACTATGTATCTGCCTGGCCCGAGGCCGTTGACTTACAACTACTGGGGCAGCGCCACCGCGACTTAACTGGCCTCCCGCCACCAGGCAAAGGCAGCCACGGTGGCGATCATTGCTTCAACGGCCATCAGTTGCCAGGTCAGGGGCTGGGGCCCACCGTCTACCACCAGGCCAATGCAGCGACCGGCAACCAGCGCCGTGGCAGTGAAGGTGAGCAGGGCCAGCCCGGCGGCTGTCCATTCACGCCGCCAGGCACACAGGGCCAGGAACAGGGCGAAGCCGATTTCGAAGCAGCCGTAGTAGGCCCGTAACTCAGTCAACGCGGTGGCGGTTTGTGGCAACAGGCCCACGGCAGCAATGCGCTGTGCCGGCGCAATCAGAAATGCGAGCCCGAAGCCGCCGAACAACAGGGCTGCCGCATAAAGAACAAGGCTGCCGAGGCTCATGTTTTCAGACCCGCCACGCTTACGGCGAGTAGGCACCAGCCGACGATGAAGCTGAGGCCACCCAGTGGTGTGATGGCACCGAGCGGCTTGATGCCCGTTAGCGCCAGTGCATACAGACTGCCCGAGAAAAGCAGAATCCCGGCGATGAAGGCCACGCCGGCCCACCCCGCCAGATTGGCCTGGCCCTGTTGTAGCAGCAGCAGCCCGACGGCCAGCAGTGCAAGGCTATGGAAGAACTGGTATTCAACAGCGGTCTTCCAGACACTCAACATTTCCGGGCTGAGTTTCTTCGCCAGCCCGTGACTGCCGAAGGCGCCAAGCACCACGCTAACCAGGCCGCCGAGGCTGCCGCAGAGCAGGAGGGATTTGGCCGACATCATGGCGGGCTACTTTTCCTGTTCTTCCATGGCACGACGGCGCGCTTCAGCGCCTTCCTGCATGGTCGCCTCGGCCCCTTCTGCCTTGTCGACATAATCAATGGCATGCTGAAAAACCGTGTCTTCCACGGCCACTTCTTCACGCTCGCAGCCGAGCAGGGTCGCAATAAATACACAGGTCAGGATAATCCGCATAACGTTCACCTTAGAACATGAGTCTAATGCTTAAGCCTACTCTATTAAGCTGGTCCAGCGGCAAGGATAGCGCCTGGGCCCTGCACCAGTTGCAGCAATCGCCCGACCATGAAGTGCGCGGCCTGGTGACTACCATCAATAAGGAGCATCAGCGAGTCGCCATGCACGCTGTGCGGTTGGCGCTTTTGCAGCAGCAGGCAGAAGCAGTCCGCCTGCCACTGACCGTGCTGGAACTGCCCTGGCCGTGCAGCAACGAAGACTATGAATCAATCATGGCGGCCTTTGTCACAGGCGCGGTGGAACAGGGTATTGAATGCATGGCTTTTGGCGACCTGTTTCTGGAGGATATCCGCGACTATCGCATCAAGCAGCTGGCCGGAACGGGTCTTGAGCCGGTCTTCCCGATCTGGGGGCTCCCGACTGACCAGCTGGCCCGCAGCATGGTGGATGCCGGCCTCAGGGCCACGATTACCTGTGTCGATCCCAGACAGGCGCCGGCCTCGCTAGCTGGGCAGGTTTTTGACCAGGATTTCATTGATGCCCTGCCTGCCAGCATCGACCCCTGTGGGGAAAACGGTGAGTTTCACAGCTTTGCCTGGGCCGGACCGATGTTTACAGCACCCATTGCCGTGCAGACAGGCGAGGTGATCGAACGTGATGGTTTCGTATTTGCAGATCTGCTGCCAGCTTAGCGGTG
>JBFKKS010000004.1:0-30247 GCA_041630955.1 Nevskiales bacterium | reverse complement strand
GGAGAAACGGTTGTTCTGGGGGGTGTGTATGAACAGGCCATGTCCAACAGCGTGACCAAGGTGCCGGTGCTGGGTGATATACCACTATTGGGGCGCCTGTTCCGTAATAATCTGGACAATGACAGCAAGAACGAGTTACTCATTTTTGTCACCCCCAAGATACTCAAGGAAGGCCTGCGCCTGGACTGAGTCTTAATCAAACCATGGGCGGCGTGAGACACATGCTCACGCCGCCTTTTTAATGCGATGCCCCAGCAAAATATTTTTCTCGTTGGCCCCATGGGTGCCGGAAAAACGACGATCGGCAAGCGCCTGGCGCAGTTACAGGGGATGCGGTTTATCGACAGTGATCACGAGATCGAAAAGCGTACCGGTGTTGATATTGCCTATATCTTCGAAAAAGAAGGTGAAGCGGGTTTTAGGCAGCGCGAAAAGGAAGTGATCGCTGAGATCACACAGGAAGAAGGCGTGGTTATGGCCACCGGTGGTGGTGCGATTCTGGACCCGGAAAACCGTCGAAACCTGGCTGCCCGTGGTCTTGTCGTCTATTTGCACACAACGGTAGACCAGCAACTTGATCGTACCCGGAAAAGCAATAAAAGACCCTTGCTGCAAACACCTAACCCGGAAGAGCGTCTCCGGGCGCTAATGATTGAACGTGAGCCCCTGTACCGGGAAATAGCAGACCTGGTGATTACAACGCGCGGGCGTTATGTGCGACGCCTTGCCCAGAAAGTGCTCAAGGAAATTGAAGCATATCGAGGTCTGCATGCTTCGGAACCTGAAGCCTAGATAAGCGTGATTCTCTACAATGGATGCCATGCATAGCCTAATTGTTGAGTTGGGTAGCCGCAGCTACCCCATCCACATCGGTGTGGATTTGTTCCCCAGAATCTTTGCCAGTGAAGATGGGGATCAAGGCCGGCGCGGATTGATCGTGACTAACGAGACCATAGCGCGCCTATACCTCCCTGAATTCCTGAAAGCGGCTGCTTCACGGCCAGTCGATTCACTGATCCTGCCGGACGGTGAGCAGTACAAGACACTGGCCACGCTCAACCAGATTTATGACAAGCTAATGCAGGATGGCTATGCCCGTGATTGTTACCTGATCGCGCTGGGAGGTGGGGTGATTGGTGACATGACGGGCTTTGCCGCTGCGACCTATCAACGGGGCATTGATTTTATCCAGGTGCCGACCACGCTACTGGCGCAGGTTGATTCGTCAGTGGGTGGCAAGACAGCGGTGAACCATCCGCTGGGCAAGAACATGATTGGCGCTTTCCACCAGCCACGCGCCGTGTGGGTCGATACAAAGACCCTGGCCACGCTACCGGAACGCGAACTCAGCGCGGGTCTGGCTGAAGTAATCAAGTATGGGCTTCTTGGTGATCTCGATTTTTTCGGTTGGCTGGAGCAGAACATCGAGGCGTTGATCCAAAGGGATGCAACCAGCCTTGCTTATGCCATTCGGCGCTCATGTGAAAACAAGGCGCGTATCGTGGCTGCTGATGAACGCGAGTCGGGACAGCGCGCCCTGCTTAATCTGGGGCATACTTTTGGTCATGCCATAGAAGCGACGCTTGGTTATGGTAAATGGTTACATGGAGAAGCTGTGGCGGCCGGTATGGTGATGGCGGCGCAGCTTTCTGTTCGTCTGGGATGGATCAGCGAGGCAGATTGTCAGCGTGCCACTGATCTCATCGGTCGAGCGGGTTTGCCAGTTGCCCCACCTGCGGGCATAACGCCTGACCGGTTTTTGACTGCCATGGGGCATGACAAGAAGGTCCTGGCCGGGCGCTTGCGTCTCGTACTCCTCAAGGACCTGGGAGAAGCGGTGGTGACTGACGAGTTTGACCATGCGGCCCTGCAAGCGGTGTTGGAGCAAAATCTCTCCTGAAGACTGGCGAGCGCCACAAGCCCGTTATGCATTGCATGAAATGACATTGACCAGCCATCATTAAACCGGTTTGGCGCTGGGTCTTTATGCCCCAGGCTGATTTGAGAGCTGTGGATAAGTAGCGAGCATTCCAGAGACGTTCGCAACATGAGATTTGTGCAGTGCGGGGTGCAGACCTTATAATTGATGGTTCGCCTGCTGTGCCGAATGGCGCAGCAGGCCCCTTACTAACGCCCACGGCTTTGTCCCCGGTCTGACTGGTTCTCGACATTGCAGCTGCTACAACGGCCGCATGTCCACACACGCCCGGGCAGGTTTGCTGCGAGAACGTCCTATGCACATGAAACAGGCTGGCCTCTACCACCCGGAATTTGAACACGATAGCTGTGGCTTTGGCCTGATTGCCCAAATGGATGATCAGGACAGTCACTGGCTGGTGCAAACTGCGGTGACGGCACTGGGGCGCATGACGCATCGCGGTGCAGTGGCGGCCGATGGCAAGACGGGTGATGGTTGCGGTCTGCTGTTCAAGAAACCTGACACCTTTCTGCGCGCTGTAGCCCAAGAGGAGGGAGTGGCGCTATCCGAAGAATATGCGGTTGGCATGGTGTTCATGGACCGCGAAGACGTGGCCCGCCAGCAAGCGGCACGTGATTGTCTGGATAGGCAAATCCAGGCGCAGGGACTAAGCATCGCGGGCTGGCGCGTTGTCCCAACCGATCCTGAGCGGGCTTGCGGGGCGACGGCACTGAAAAGCTATCCCCATGTTGAGCAATTGTTCGTTAATGCGCCAGAAGGTATGGCGGTTGCTGACTTTGATACCAAGCTGTTTGTGGCGCGCCGCAAGGCAGAAAAGGAACTGGCCGACAGCGATCCGGTTTTTTACGTTCCCAGTTTGTCGAGCCGTGTGATCAGCTACAAGGGACTGGTCATGCCGGAAAACTTGCCGGTGTTTTACACCGAGTTGAATGATGAGCGCCTCAGTTCATCGCTGGCTGTATTTCACCAGCGCTTCTCGACCAATACCCTGCCCCAGTGGCGTCTGGCCCAGCCGTTTCGCTATCTGGCGCACAACGGCGAGATCAATACGGTACGCGGAAACCGTAACTGGTCGACCGCCCGAGCAGGCAAGTTCCAGTCGCCCAGGCTACCTGACCTCAAGGAAATCCTGCCGCTGGTATCCATGGAGGGTTCGGATTCTTCCAGCCTGGATAACATGCTGGAACTGCTACTCGCCGGCGGCATGGATATATTCCGCGCCATGCGTCTGTTGATTCCACCTGCCTGGCAGAATGTAGAACAGCTGGATCCCGACCTGCGCGCTTTCTACGAGTATAACTCGCAGCACATGGAACCATGGGATGGCCCGGCGGGCATCGTGCTCACCGATGGCCGCTATGCAGCCTGTGTACTGGACCGCAATGGCCTCAGGCCGGCCCGGTACGTGATCACCCGGGATCGCCATATCACCCTGGCCTCGGAGATCGGGGTATATGACTATGCGCCGGAAGAGGTGGTTGCGAAGGGGCGCTTGAAGCCCGGGCAGATGATCGCAGCCGATACCCAGACCGGCAAACTGTTGATGCCAAAAGATATCGACAATGATCTGGCTGCTCGTCAGCCCTATAAACAGTGGATGCATGACCATGCGCATGCGATCAAGTCGCACCTGCATGGAGGGGCTGCGTCCGAGGCCATGGCACCAGCGCAACTCAAGGTGTATGAAAAACTGTTTCAGGTCAGCTTTGAAGAGCGCGACCAGGTTATCCGTGTGCTGGCCGAGGCAGGCCAGGAAGCCGTCGGCTCAATGGGCGATGACACGCCTTTCCCGGTGTTGTCGACCAGGGAACGTTCGCTGTACGACTATTTCCGCCAGGTTTTTGCGCAGGTTACCAATCCACCCATTGACCCCTTGCGAGAGCAGATTGTCATGTCACTGGAGACCTGCTTCGGTGCCGAGGGCAATCTGTTCGAGGAACGTGCCGAACATGCCAAGCGGCTGACAGTGGATTCACCCGTGTTAAGCGAGGGAAAATTCCGCGAGCTACTGGCGATTACCGATAGCGATTACCAGCACAAGCATATTCAGCTCTCGTATCCACAGGACGGAGATCTGGTTGAGGCGATACATGATATTGCCAGACAGGCGGTGAGCGCAGTGCGGAGTGGCAAGGTGATCATTGTGCTTACCGACCGACACATCAAACAGGGCATGTTGCCGGTACACGCCCTGCTGGCGACGGGTGCTGTGCATCACGCACTGGTGCACGAAAACCTGCGCTGCGATGCCAACATCGTGGTCGAGACGGCCACCACGCGTGATTCGCATCACTTCGCCTGCTTGCTTGGATATGGGGCGACGGCTATCTACCCCTACCTGGCCTATGAATGTCTCAACGACATGGTTCGAACCGGCGAAATACTCGATATCGAACCAGTCGAGTTGCATCGCAACTTTAGGAAGGGCATTAACAAGGGTCTGTACAAGATCATGTCCAAAATGGGCATCTCAACCGTGGCGTCCTATCGTGGTTCGCAGTTGTTTGAGATTGTGGGACTGAACGATGCCATTGTTGATCTGTGTTTCACCGGCACCACCAGCCGCGTGCAGGGCGCCAGTTTTGCCGACCTGCATGGCGATCAGTCGGCATTGGCCATGCGGGCATGGAACCCACGCAAGAATATTGATCAAGGCGGCCTGCTGAAGTTTGTACATGGCGGGGAATATCACGCTTATAACCCGGATGTGATCGGCACGTTGCACACTGCGGTGAAAAGCGGTGATTACAATGATTACCAGGCTTATGCCAAGCTGGTGAATGAACGCCCGGTCGCCACTCTGCGCGACCTGTTTGCGTTCAAGCCGCAACTACAACCCATTCCCATCGACGAGGTGGAATCCGAGGAGGAAATCCTCAAGCGCTTCGATTCGGCTGGCATGAGTCTCGGTGCACTGTCGCCGGCAGCACATGAATCATTGGCCCAGGCCATGAATCGACTGGGTGGGCGGTCGAATTCCGGCGAAGGCGGCGAGGACATCGCCCGCTACGGAACGGACAAGGTATCCAAGATCAAGCAGGTGGCCTCAGGCCGCTTTGGTGTTACCCCGCATTACCTGGTTAATGCTGAGGTATTGCAGATCAAGGTTGCACAGGGCGCCAAGCCAGGCGAGGGTGGCCAGTTGCCCGGTCACAAGGTGGATGAATACATCGCCAAGCTACGGTTCTCGCGGCCAGGCGTGGCACTGATTTCGCCGCCACCTCATCATGACATCTATTCGATTGAAGACCTGGCGCAGCTGATTTTTGACCTTAAACAGGTCAATCCGGCTGCACTGGTGTCGGTTAAGCTCGTTGCCGGACCAGGTGTTGGCACGATTGCCGCGGGTGTGGCCAAGGCCTACGCTGACCTGATCACCATTTCCGGCTATGACGGCGGAACCGGCGCTTCACCTTTAACATCGGTGCGTTACGCGGGTACGCCATGGGAACTGGGACTGTCTGAGACGCACCAGACCCTGCGCCAGAATGACCTGCGCGACAAGGTTCGAGTACAGACCGATGGCGGCCTGAAGACGGGGTTGGATGTGGTCAAGGCTGCGGCACTGGGGGCGGAAAGCTTTGGTTTCGGTACCGGGCCGATGGTGGCCATGGGCTGTAAGTATCTGCGCGTCTGCCATTTGAACAACTGCGCTACCGGTGTTGCCACGCAGAACAAGGTCTTGGTCATGAAGCACTTCATTGGTGAAGTGGAAATGATCATGAATTATTTCCGTTTCGTGGCAAGAGAGACGCGTGAACAGTTGGCGCGCATCGGTGTGCGCTCAATCGAGGAGTTGATAGGTCGGACGGACTTGCTCGAATGCCTGCCAGGCAATACCGATAAACAGCGGGGCCTGGACCTGTCCCCGATCCTGTCCGATGCCGGCATGGCTGCCGATGTGCCACAGTACTGCGTCGAGCCACATAATGCGCCCTTCGATAAGGGTGAACTGGCAGAGCAGATGGTGAAAGATATTCTGCCGGCTATCGAAGCCACTAGCGGCGGTGTGTTCAACTACACGGTCAAGAACGTTAACCGCTCTATTGGTGCCCGCCTGTCTGGTGAGATCGCCCGTCGGCATGGTAATTACGGCATGTCCGAAACTCCGATCACGGTCAAGTTGACCGGCACTGCCGGACAGAGCTTTGGTGTGTGGAACGCCGGCGGCCTGCACCTGGAACTGGAAGGCGACGCCAACGACTATGTCGGCAAGGGCATGGCGGGTGGCCGGCTGGTGATCCGTCCGCCTGCGGGCAGCCAGTTCGAATCCAATAAAACGGCCATCATTGGTAACACCTGCCTCTACGGCGCCACCGGCGGCACGCTGTATGCGGCGGGCACGGCCGGCGAACGTTTTGCGGTGCGCAACTCCGGCGCGATTGCCGTGGTCGAGGGTGTGGGTGATCACGGCTGCGAATACATGACTGGCGGCGTGGTCACCGTGCTGGGCAAGTCCGGGATCAACTTTGGTGCCGGCATGACGGGTGGTTTTGCCTATGTGCTCGATCAGCGTGGTGACTTTGTGGATCGTTATAATCACGAGTTGATAGACATACACCGCCTAACCTCGGAGGCCCTGGAGGCACACCGACACTATCTGCGCAACCAGATCGAAGAGTTTGTGGCTGCCACGAGCTCTGCCTGGGGACAGAATATCCTTGACGACTTCCGCGGTTTCCTGGGACGTTTCTGGCTGGTCAAGCCCAAGGCTGCCGAGATTGACACCCTGATTGATACCCTGCGCCGAGCCGCCTAGGCCCGGTATACACAGAACTGACCATTATGGCGAAAAACAACCTGCAGTTTCTTGAAGTCCCTCGCAAGGATCCGGAGAAGAAACCAGTCGAAATCCGCATCCATCAGTGGGGCGAGATCTATGGCCAGTTCGACAAGGACAGTGCTTCCAGCCAGTCGGAGCGCTGTATTTCCTGTGGCAACCCGTACTGCGAATGGAAATGCCCTGTACATAACTACATTCCCAACTGGTTGAAGCTGGTTAATGAAGGCAACCTGTTCAAGGCGGCGGAATTATCGAACCAGACCAACACATTGCCGGAAGTCTGTGGACGAGTGTGCCCGCAGGATCGTCTGTGTGAGGGCGCCTGCACCATGAATGACGACTTTGGCGCGGTAACGATCGGTTCCGTGGAAAAGTACATCACCGATGAGGCAATCAAACAGGGTTGGCGACCGGATCTTTCACATGTGGTCGATACCGGCAAGAAGGTCGCGGTCGTTGGTGCCGGTCCGGCGGGGCTAGGTTGTGCGGACGTACTGACCCGTAATGGCGTCAAGGCCGTGGTCTTCGACAAGTATTCCCAGATCGGGGGGCTACTTACATTTGGTATTCCACCTTTCAAGCTGGAAAAAGAAGTCGTTCAGCAGCGCCGTGAGATTCTTGAGGGCATGGGCGTGGAATTCCGGCTCAATACCGAGATAGGCAAGGACATTCCCTTTGACCAGTTACTGGCCGAGTACGATGCGGTCTTCCTGGGTATGGGCACCTACACCTATATGAAAGGTGGATTCCCTGGCGAGGACTTGCCGGGCGTGCATGAAGCACTGCCGTACCTGGTATCGAACATCAATCGCCTGATGGATATTCCACAAGCCGACGGGGGCTTCGTTGATATGAAAGGTCACCGCGTCGTGGTGCTGGGTGGCGGCGATACGGGCATGGATTGCGTACGAACCGCGGTGCGACAGGGTGCAACCAAAGTCAGCTGTGTCTATCGTCGAGATGAGGACAATATGCCTGGCTCGCGCCGTGAGGTCGCCAACGCCAAGGAAGAAGGTGTCGACTTCCGGTTCAACCGGCAACCGATCGAGATAGTCGGGGATGGCCGCGTCGAAGGCGTAAAGGTGGTCACCACGCGCCTGGGCCTGCCAGACGAACGTGGTCGCCAGCGCCCGGAAGCCGTACCGGGATCCGAAGAGATCATCCCCGCCGATCGTGTCGTGATCGCCTTTGGTTTCCGTCCCTCACCAGCGGACTGGTTCGATCAGCATGACATCAGGACGGATGACGGCGGACGCGTAGTGGCACCTGAACATGGCAAGTACAAGTTCCAGACGGCAAATCCACGCATCTTCGCGGGTGGCGACATGGTACGCGGTTCCGACCTGGTCGTAACGGCTGTCTGGGAGGGTCGCGAAGCAGCCCAGGGCATTCTCGATTACCTCGAGGTCTGAGCTCGATCATGTCAGGAACTATTCCGGCCCATGAGCGCCTGATCTTTGCCCTCGATGTGCCGGAAGTGGCTGATGCCAAGGCACTGGTTGAACAGCTGGGCGACTCCGTGGTGTTTTACAAGATCGGCATGGAGCTGCTGATGACCGGCGGCTATTTCGAGCTGCTGGACTGGCTGAAAGACCGTGGCAACAAGGTGTTCGTCGATCTGAAACTGTTCGACGTGCCAGCCACGGTCGGCCGCTCGATTGCCCGGCTGGCCCAGCGCGGGGCGGATTTTGCCACCGTGCATGGCAACCAGGGCATCATGCAGGCGGCCGCCGATAACAAGGCGGGTGACCTGAAGGTGCTGGCCGTCACCGCCCTGACCTCACTGGATCAGGGCGACATTGATGATCTCGGTTTTAGTTGTTCGATAGAAGACCTGGTGCTGTCGCGCGCCCGACGCGCATTCGCCGCTGGCTGTGACGGGGTGGTGTCTTCAGGCCTGGAAGTTGCACGCCTGCGCGCCGAATGCGGTGACAGGCTGGTGGCCGTCACGCCAGGTATTCGACCGGTTGCAAACGATCTGGTCAATAGCGAAACTGGGGATCAGAAACGCGTCATGACACCGACACTGGCCCTGCAGGCCGGTGCCGATTATCTGGTCATTGGCAGACCCATTCGGGATGCTGCAAATCCGCGTGCCGCGGCCGAGGCGATTCAACAGGAAATCAGGCAGGCCATTAGTGAGTGATCCGGTGACAGAACTAAAGAATGATCGATTCATGAGGGCTTTGCTGCGACAGCCTGTGGATCGCACACCAGTGTGGATCATGCGCCAGGCGGGTCGCTACCTGCCGGAATATCGTGCCACGCGTGAGCAGGCCGGTGACTTCATGAGTTTGTGCCGTAACGCTGAACTCGCCTGTGAGGTGACCATGCAGCCACTGCGCCGGTTCGATCTGGATGCGGCCATCCTTTTTTCGGACATTCTCACTATTCCCGATGCTATGGGGCTGGGGCTTTATTTCGTTACCGGTGAAGGGCCCAAGTTTGAACGTCCGGTGCAGTCAGTGGCCGATATTAACCGGCTGGCCCTGCCCGACGCCGAAGACGACCTTGGTTATGTCATGAATGCGGTGCGCACGATTCGAGCGGAACTGGATGGCAAGGTACCGCTGATCGGGTTTTCCGGCAGTCCCTGGACGTTGGCGACTTACATGGTCGAAGGTGCAGCCAGCCGTGACTTCAGTCGCATCAAGGGACTCATGTACACGGAACCGGCCGCATTGGAAAAGTTATTGAACCTGCTGGCTGATGCCGTACGCGATTATCTGAATGCCCAGATTCGGGCTGGCGCACAGGTGGTGCAGATCTTCGATACCTGGGGTGGAACCCTGACAACCGAGGGTTATGCACGCTATTCGCTTGCGCCTGTCCAGCGTATCCTTGACGGCCTGATTCGTGAGCATGAAGGTCGCAAGGTACCCGTTATCCTGTTTACCAAGGGTGGCGGCGCCTGGCTGGAAAGCATGGCTGAAACCGGCGCGGATTGCCTGGGACTGGACTGGACGATTGATATTGCCAGGGCACGTTCGCGGGTTGGCGATAAGGTAGCACTACAGGGTAATCTTGATCCGGCGGTATTGTTGTCCTCGCCGGGGGTGATCCGTGAAGAGGTGCGTAAAATCGTGGCAGCCTACGGACCGGGCAGTGGCCACATTTTCAACCTGGGACATGGCATCATGCAGCAGGTGCCGCCGGAGCATGCCGGTGTGCTGGTCGACGCGGTCCATGAGTTCAGCGCAGCATCGCACCAATAGATTTCTACGCGGGCGAGACGTGGGAACGAAATGATGGGGAGTAAAGTGTCTAAAAACCAGAAACCACCTTTTCTCGCTCCACTGCGAGGGGTTATAGCGATTCTGTTGGTGGTGGTCTGGCTGACGATTCTGTTCAGCATATTCTTGCCAGTCTCGCTGCTTAAAATACTCATCCCCATTCCACGGGTACAGTACATTGTGACCAGTATTCTGCTTGGTCTGACCTGGCTGTGGATTGGCTTCGTGAACATCATGGGGCGCTGGTGCAGTGGGGTCGAGATCGATGTGCAAGGGCTGGAGAACATCAACAAGCGCGGTCATTACTTCCTGCTTGCCAATCACAGCGCATGGACCGACATCATCATGTTGTTCCATCTTTACCACGGACGCATGCCTTTCCCGCGCTGGTTCATGAAGCATTCACTGATCTGGCTGCCAATGATTGGCTACGTATGCTGGGCGGTCGATATGCCCTTCATGCATCGCCTCAAGCCCAGCGAGGCGAAAAAACGCCCGGACCTCAAGGGCAAGGACCTTGAAAGTACCCGCCGGGCCTGCGAGAAGTTCCGCCATCGTCCCGTCGTGGTTGTGAACTACCTTGAAGGCACGCGCTTTACCTGGGAAAAACACAAGAGGCAACGCTCGCCATACCGTAACTTGCTGGCGCCGAAGCTGGGCGGGGCAGGCTTTACCCTGAATGCGATGGGGGAATTACTGGAAGGCATTATTGATCTGACGGTGGTGTGCTCACCCGGTTGCAAGGGTACGGGCATGGACTACGTCACAGGGCGGATTCGCAAGGTGGTCATCCGTGCCCGCATCCTGCCCGTACCGATGGATATCGTGAAGTGTGACCTGCGCGAAGACGAAGCCGCGCGCATACGCTTTCGCGACTGGGTATATGAGATCTGGGCCCATAAGGACCAGCAGATCACCGAGATCAAGGCCCAGATGGTCGAAGAGTTTGGCATTGAGTATGACGAACCTGGTGTTGTACAAGAGGCTGAATCCTAGAAAAACAGGCCGTTTTCAGCTATTGTTTCGGCCCTTTCGGCATGCGCCGATAACCCGCTTGCCTTTATTGAACCAGGTTTGAGGAAAACCGTTATGACCCAACCCGTACGCGTTGCTGTAACCGGTGCTGCCGGCCAGATTAGCTACTCCCTGTTGTTCCGTATCGCCGCTGGCGAAATGCTTGGGCCCAAGCAGCCGGTGATCCTGCAACTGCTCGAAATCACCCCGGCCATGGAAGCCCTGAAGGGTGTGGTCATGGAGCTCAACGATTGCGCCTTCCCGCTGGTACAGGACATTGTCGCAACCGATGACGCCAATGTGGCTTTCAAGGATGCCGATGTCTGCCTGCTGGTAGGAGCCCGGCCTCGTGGCCCTGGCATGGAGCGTGCCGACCTGCTGTCGGCCAACGGCGCCATTTTTGGCCCACAGGGCAAGGCAATCAACGACCATGCGAGTCGCGACGTGAAAGTGCTGGTAGTAGGTAACCCGGCCAATACCAACGCGTTGATCGCGGCCAGTAATGCGCCCGACCTGAGTCCCCGCCAGTTCCATGCCATGACTCGCCTGGATCATAACCGTGCGCTCAGCCAGTTGGCCGAAAAAACCGGCAAGCATGTCAATGACATCAAGAAGATGACCATCTGGGGCAATCACAGCTCAACCCAGTATCCCGACATCAGCCAGTGCACCATCGATGGCCAGGCTGCCGCCGATCTGGTCGATAACGACTGGTACACCGGCACATTCATTCCCGACGTGCAGCAGCGCGGTGCGGCCATTATTGCTGCCCGTGGCGCTTCCTCGGCCGCCTCGGCTGCGTCCTCCGCGATGGACCACATTCGCAGTTGGGTGCAGGGAACGGCAGATGGCGACTGGGTGAGCATGTCGGTGCCGTCGGACGGCAGCTATGGCATTGAGCCTGGCATCATCTATTCCTACCCCTGTACCTGCGCCAATGGTGACTACCAGATCGTGCAGGACCTGCCTGTCTCAGACTTTAGTCGTGAAAAGATGGACGCGACGGAGAAGGAACTGCGGGAGGAACGTGCTGCAGTGGAAGATCTGCTATAAGCGGAATGAAACCAATCAAAGGCCGCTCACAGAGCGGCCTTTTTTGTGCGCCTCGTTTATTTAGTGGCGGGTATAGAGTGCCATTGATATGGCAATCGGATTTGCTCGTTCAGGGCGCTGGCTATGGAATGCGTTGGCTATATCTATTATGCTTTGATTGAATAAAAGAGATTCTCACCTAAGGATCAAAAACAAGAAGGGGGATCGGTGAAGATCAATCGGCGCGATTTCATGCAGTTGGCAGGTATCGGCTTGCCATCAATAGCTCTGGCCAATGCACTAGGCAGCCATGCACATGCTGCTGGTGGTGTACCAGTTCCTTTTCCGGATGAGATTAATCATGTTCTTAACCGGATCAGTTTTGGCATTAAGCCGGCAGACTGGTCGGACGCGGTAAGTGGCGGAATAGACGAATACATTCGCCAGCAGGTCTATCAACTTCCACCTCAGGATGACGAGATGGAGTTTCAGCTGCAGAAGCAGTATCCGGAGGCCTATTTACCCCGCAAGGCGATGGTGGATTTTTATTTCGCGGAAGCGAAAGTGGGGCTGCCGTTTAAAATGCCCAGGGAGTTTAAACCCTACACGGAAGGACCCGAGCAAATGTATCGGGCCGGGATGGAAATGGGCGGCAGTGCCGTCGGGATAGTTGGTGCCGTTCCTTTGCCCAGGGAGGTCGAGAGTCAGTCCCGTCGCAGAAGGCCTGGCAAGGCATTGACGGCGTTACGTGAAATGACCTGCTACCGGGCTTTGCGTAATCCCCATCAGCTATACGAAGTGATGGTGGAGTTCTGGGGCAATCACTTCAGTATCGACGCATCTTCACATCCCAATTTGTACGTGCATAAGCTGCTGGATGATCGTGAGGTGATCCGTCCCTACGCCATGACCGACTTCCGTACTTTGCTGCACGCTTCTGCCCGGAGTACGGCCATGCTGTATTACCTGGATGGTGTCAGCAATGTGAGCGGCAGGGCCAATGAGAACTATGCGCGTGAATTGATGGAACTGCATACCATCGGCGTGGATGGCGGCTATAAGCACGAGGATGTGCTGGAGGTTGCGCGCTGTTTTACCGGCTGGACTATCGATCCGGATACGGCCGATTTTACCTTTGATCCAAGCAAGCACGATGATGGCGAGAAAACCGTGCTGGGTCAGACTATACCGCCGGGGGGCGGGATCGAAGACGGTAACCGGGTGCTGAACATGCTGATCAGCCATCCGGCAACGGCCAGGAGAATTGCGACCAAACTGGTGCGCAGGTTTGTGTCAGATCAGCCACCCTCGTCCCTGGTAGAGCGGGTAGAGGCTGCTTTCGGAAAAGATGGTGATGTCAAAGCCATGCTGAACAAGATTCTCTATAGTCCCGAGTTTCGACAAGCCAGGGATGAAAAGGTCAAACGTCCGATTCATTTCACCATTTCTGCCCTGCGCGCCACCAACGCAAGTATCGGCACGGACAAGCTTTTCACACTTACCTATCACCTCAAACGCATGGGCCAGCTTCCCTACAATTGGCCCATGCCCGATGGTTACCCCGATGAAGCCGGCTACTGGATCAGCACCAACAGCCTGATGTATCGCTGGCAATACGGACTGGTTATCGGCAAAGGAGGTGGCCAGAATATTGCCATCGAAATGGACGAACTGATCGGAGGCGCTACTACTGCCAGAACCCTGGTGGAGACATTGCGGGCCAATGTGCTTCGGCGCGAACTGAGTGACGATGATCGGAACAACATCGTGGCTTATGCGGCAGAAGGGGGTGACCCCGACAAGACGCTCAGCAGCAACAAGATCAAATCAAGGGCCTATGTTGTGCTGGGCCTGATGCTGAACAGCGCTTATTTCCAGAGGGGCTAGCAGATGTTACGCAGAGAAATAATCGGTGGAGTCGGCGCAGTCGCCGCATTAGGCTTGCTCAACTCACGAAAAGCCGCAGCGACTGGACATGAAGCAGCCAACCGCGACGTGCTGGTGTGTGTGTTTCTTCGCGGTGCCGCAGACGGTCTGAACATCCTGGTTCCGCATGGCGACCCGTATTACTACGAAAAGCGGGGCGCAGTGGCTATCCCTGAGCCGGGTGCACCTGGTGGTGCCATCGATATCGATGGATATTTCGGTCTGCATCCTGCCCTGGGCAGTCTGTATGAGCGGGTGGGGGCGAACATCGCTTTCATCCCTGCGGTGGGCAATCCACTGGGCAGCCACTCGCACTTTGACGCCATGAAAAGCATGGAATATGCGAGCGGTGGTGTGTCCGGAGCGAATGGGGGCTGGCTTGGGCGTTACCTGTCACAGACAACACCGGCAGAGCCCAACCCCACCGTGCGTGCCGTGGCAGTGAATAACGGTGTGCAGGCTTCGCTCAATGTCGACCTGAACGACCTGTCTGGCTATCCCGCCAATGTAATAGCCGCCCTGAAAAGCGAGGATTTCCAGTTAAACATCAATGACGACGGGCAGTATCAGGATACGCTGGAGACCCTTTACGGGTGCGAATCTGAGCTTGATGAAAATTCACGCACACTGATCGCGTTACTGGAAAAAATAAAAACCACCCAGCCGTGGTTGCGCGAGCCGCAAAATGGCGCGGTGTACCCCGAAGGTGGACAGGGGCTCGGCGAGAGAATGCAGTCAGCCGCCCAATTCATAAACGCCTTTAACGATCTTGAGGTCGTCTGTGTCGACATGGGTGGCTGGGATACGCATGCCAATGAGCGTAATCGCATGAACTTGCTTGTTGCTGAACTGGCAGGGTCCCTGGAGGCCTTTCACCAGGACATGGGCAGCGACATGAACAACATTACTGTGCTGGTCATGACCGAGTTTGGACGCCGCATCGCCGCCAATAATTCAGCAGGCACGGATCACGGCACCGGCAGTTGTATGATCGCGATGGGGGGTGGGGTGAACGGCACCGTCCATGCTAACCACTGGGATGGAGGTCTCGTCAATATGAGAACCCATGACGGTGATGCGAATGCGCACCATGGTGATGTGAAAGTGGCGGTGGATTTTCGTGATGTGTTTGCCCAGCTAATGCAACGGCGGCTCGGTTTCGTCGGCGATTGGAACAAGGCCTTTCCTGGCCATGGCTTCCAGGAATTGGGCTTTGACCTCTTCCAGTCGCGCTAGGCACTTATTCGCTGCCGGGCCAGGGTAACTGACTGAAATCCTCCATTAAGAGGGCCTGTTCAATGGACAGGGCCAATTCGTAAGCCATTACTCGTTGGGCAGGCGACAGCTGGGACCAGAAATACATCAATGCCGATTCGCCCGGCTTGCAAGGCAGTAGCGGATTACCGACGCATGCACGGGTTCGGTACCAGTAGGCGTGCGGGCCACAATCCAGTCCTGCTTGGCAGGCCACGAGCAACCAGGCGGTAGTGGATGACAAATGCTTGTCGTGACTGCTCGAGTCAAGAGCGTGTTCAAAGATACTCAGAAAAACCTGGGCATCACCAGAGGCCACAGCTTTCTCTAGCAGTGCAATTCTGGCGGCCCTCGTTATCGATGAAAGTCTTAGCGCCATATCCGCCAGCGCAATGGGGTAGCCCGACAAGAATGCGCGTTCAAACCAAACAGCCCCGTATTCAGTGACATCCCCGGGCAGTGCATCACCCAGTGCTGCTTCCAGTGCCGTAAGACTGCCGCCAACAAAATGTTTGCAACGGTGATATTCATTCAGCCAGAGCCTGCGTTCGGCATCCGACTCGAGGCTATTGTCACCAGTTGGTGCGTTGCGCCAGAAAGGCTTCAGGGTGGTTTCTTCCAGTGTTGCTTCCCCATTGGGGCCGAGGTAGGCGCGGCACTCTTCAAGCGCCAGATAGATGTGGTACTGCGCAGCGCCATTACCGCGAGCTGCCTGTGGAATCATATCCATCAGGAAATCATAGAGATCCACGGATGACTGATAGGTGGTCAATGTTGGATCAGGCGCCCCTCCGCCCTGTTGGCTCAGTCCGGCGATTTCCCTTTCAATATCTTCCAGCGTTACAGATGTATTTCGACTGGCAGGCGAGCTTAAATTGGCGGGTTGAATTTTCCTGTGGGCCGACGTCGACACGTCGGGTGGGGAAACAACCTCTCTGAAGTGCCACCAGGTGGCAAACAGTATGCTGACCGCCAGGAAAACGGCTGATGCAACAGACAGAAGGCGACTACGCGTGAAGGACTTGCCTGATGGGCGGCTGCCTGCCTGTCTCAGGGCCTGTGTTTTGCGGCTGCGCATCGTAATAGACCACTCTGCCTCCTGTTATGCGCTGCCGGGTGATCATCGAACAACGCGCTTCAACTACGGCAAAAAGCCTTCAATAAGTATAGATGCTGGTCAGGCGCACTGGCCGATTGTCGGCAAAAGTCCCTAACGATTACTGCGTACTCTTTCCACCGCGTTTTTCCATCCGCTATAGCGTTCATTGGCCCGGCTGGCCGGCATATTTGGCTCAAAGGCCTTCTCGCAGGCCCACATGCGGGCAATTTCATCCAGCGAACCGTAGACCCCGGCCTGCAGGCCGGCCAGGTAGGCCGCGCCCAGAGCCGTGGTTTCCACGACCTGTGGTCGGTCGACCGTGGTCTGCAGCATATCGGCCAGTCTTTGTACGACCCAGTCGTTAACGACCATCCCGCCATCTACTCTCAGGCGCGTCGGGCGTACTGCGTCGGCGGCCATGGCTTCCAGCAGGTCACGGGTCTGGTAGCACACCGATTCCAGGGCCGCGCGGGCAATCTGTGCGATACCCGAGTCGCGTGTCAGGCCGAGGATCGCACCGCGGGCGTCAGGGTCCCAGTAGGGCGCACCCAGGCCGGTGAAAGCCGGTACCAGGTAGACACCGCCCGAGGTTTCCACCGAGCAGGCGAGCTTTTCTGTTTCCGAGGCATGGTCGATAAGCTTTACCGCATCACGTAGCCATTGAATGGCCGCCCCGGCGATAAAAATACTGCCCTCCAGTCCGTAGGTGATCTCGCCATTAATACGGTAGGCGACTGTCGTAAGCAGGCGGTTGCTGGACATGACTGGCTCGTCACCGATGTTCTGAATCACGAAACACCCGGTGCCGTAGGTGCTCTTGATCATGCCGGGCTTGAAGCAGGCCTGACCGATCAGGGCCGCCTGCTGGTCGCCGGCCATGCCGCCAATGGGCACAGGAGCACCGAGCAGCATGGGTGCGGTCTGACCGAAATCGGCACAGTTATCCTTGACCTCGGGCAACAGGCTGGCGGGAATATCCAGCAGTTCAAGTAGTTCGGTATCCCAGTCCTGCTCGCGAATGTTGTACAGCAGGGTGCGCGAGGCATTACTGATATCAGTGGCGTGGCTGACGCCGTCGGTGAGTTTCCAAAGTAGCCAGCAATCGATGGTGCCAAAGGCCAGCTCACCCCGGTTGGCTTTCTCGCGTGCGCCTTTTACGTTGTCCAGCAACCAGCGGAGCTTGGTGCCGGAGAAATAGGGGTCGAGTAGCAGGCCGGTTTTCTGCGTAACCATTGGTTCGTGTCCGGCATCTTTAAGTTCACGACAGTAAGCGGCCGTGCGGCGATCCTGCCAGACGATGGCGTTGTGCAGTGGTTTCCCGGTTTTGCGATCCCAGAGTACTGTGGTCTCGCGCTGGTTCGTGATGCCGCAGGAGGCGATCTCTGCAGCGGATATACCGGCCTGCTGGATGGCTTCACGACAGACGTGGATAACACCCTGCCAGATGGCTTCGGCATCATGTTCCACCCAGCCATCCTGCGGATAGATCTGGTCAAACTCCTGCTGGCCGGTTCCGAGTATCTGGCCGGCCTTGTTAAATACGATGGCTCGCGAGCTGGTGGTGCCCTGGTCGATGGCAAGAAGATATTGCGACATATTGGATTCCCTGCTGTCCTAACTGATGGGAGCATGAACAAGGCAATGAAATGGGTCAACTCAAAGCTCGCACTAAGGTGGCAAGTAGAATGCGGTTTTCACGGATCATAACGGGTTCGCTACTCATGTTTTCACTCAGTGCACTGGCTGCGCCCAAGGCGGATTTATGGGAGCGCTGGACAGCGCATGATGCAGGGTCCACGCAAACTGTGGATCACAGCACATGGGATGCGCTGCTGAAAAAATATGTGGTGGCGGATGCGCCCAACAAGCTGCACCGCTTTGCCTACGGCAAAGTCACCACGTCTGACCGTAAGCTACTGGATGGCTACATAGGCCAATTGCAGGGTATTGCGATCAGTAGCCATAACCGCGACGAGCAGCGAGCCTTCTGGATTAATCTGTATAACGCAACCACGATTCAAACTGTGCTGGCACATTATCCTGTCGACAGCATACTCAAGATTGATATCTCACCCGGCCTGTTCAGTTCCGGCCCGTGGGGCAAGAAGCTGCTCAAGATAGAGGGTGAGGCCGTCAGCCTGGACGATATTGAACACCGCATATTGCGCCCGATCTGGAAAGATCCATTGATTCACTACACGGTGAACTGTGCTTCGGTGGGATGTCCAAATCTGGCCAGTAGCGCCTATACCGCGAAAAACTACCAGACCCTGGCGAGAGACAATGCCCGCGCCTATATAAACAGTTCGCGCGGTGTGATGGTTGAGCGCGGCAAGCTAAAAGTTTCCAGTATTTATGTCTGGTTTCAGGACGACTTCGGTGGCAATGACAAGTCAGTCGTTGAGCACCTGAAGCAATTTGCCGGGCCGGCCCTTGCCGGCCAGCTCAGCAGCATCAGGAAGATCAGCAAGGACTTTTACGATTGGTCGCTCAACGAAGCAAAATAGCTTTTTAGCAGCAACTTCCAGTGGGATCACATGCGTTCCCGCCATGCCTGGCACCCTTGGTTTCGCTGGCAGGGCGGGTTGTACCGCTGGGCGCACACCAGGGTTTGGGTGGTGACAGTTCAGATGGTGTTATGCCAATAAAATCATCACTGTAAGGCCCTTGAGTGATCAGCCGGTAGCTGCGTTCACAGACCGCCATGCGTTCTCCCCTGCGATACTCGTGACCCTCGTCATCCCATACCGCACTGAAGGGGCCTTTATAAATGACGGCATGACCGCGATCGATGCATTCTGCCGGGTCAGCTTTGACAGCGGTGAGCGTGACAGAACGGAACTCAATGCCCTCCACCACCTGCCAGGGGCTGGTATCCCACTTATCGTAGGCAACTGCACGAAAGCCATTGTTGACAAACGCCTGTAGGAAATCGAGTTCCTGAAAGGCCCCGGAGATGCAGCCGCTCCACAGCTCGCCATCATCCTTGAGATGCTTGGGTACGTGTTCATCCGAGACGATGTCCGAGATAGCCACACGCCCACCCGGTTTGAGCACGCGGTGAATTTCACTAATGAGCTGTGCGCGGTCAGCCTCACCCACCAGGTTCAGTACGCAGTTGGAGACGATCAGGTCGATTGAATTATCCGCAATCATAGGGCGTTCGCGGCGCTCGCATTCCTCCCAGGCCTTAAGGTCAAGCAAGTCATTGGCGGTTTTCACGGGGCTATCCTGGAGGTGGCGCTCAACGGCTTCCATGTCCAGTGCGAGATCCTGTATCTGGCCCTTGTAGAACTCAACCCGCTCACCACCGAGTGTATCGGCCATTTCACGCTGATACTTGCGCGCCAGGGCGAGCATGTCGTCGTTCATATCGACACCGATCACGCGACCTTTTTCACCGACCAGCTGTGCGGCCATGTAGCAGATCTTGCCGCCGCCCGAACCCAAGTCCAGTACAACATCACCAGGTTGCACGTAGCGTGAAGGGTCGCCGCAGCCATAGTCGCGTTCGATGATTTCCTTCGGCAGGATTTTTAACAGGCTGGCGTCGTAATCGACGGGGCAGCACAGGGCCTCCTCACGTTCCTTGGCACCGGCTGAATAGCGGTCTAATACGCTGGTTACACTCATGATCGAATCCTGGTTAATGTTTATTGAGAAAATAGTGGACGCTAGTTCAATGCCCCGCCACAGGACGAACCCTGCCCTGCCGTACAGCCGTAGCAGTGGTCCGCAACAGCGATCGGTGCGCCCTCGAGTTTGTCATCAAGCAGGTCGCGGAGGTGCACGCGCGGCTTACTACTCGCACCCAACGGCATCTCCAGCATCTGGTTAAAGTCGCAATCATGGACGTAGCCCTGCCAGTCGACGCTGATCAGGCTGCGACACATGACGTTGGCCAGGTTGTCGCGGCTATAGGCATTCTTGAGCAGCGTCATATAGTCCTCGAACTGCCCCTTGGAAATCAGCACGCTGCCAAAGCGCTGGATAGGCATGTTGGCCAGTGTGAACAAGTTATTGAATTCGATACCGAACTCTTTGCCCAGGTGAGCCTTGTAATCGGCTTCCAAGGCTTCCTGCGGTGGGGGAAGGCTGGGCCCTAATGGGTTGTAGACCAGATTGAGCGTGAGGCCTGAACCAGGTTTGCCATAGCCCCGGTCGTTAAGTTTTCTCAGCGCGCTGATGCTGGCCTGGAAGACCCCGTTTCCACGTTGGGTATCGACATTGTCTTCGGTGTAGCAGGGCAAGGAAGCAACCACTTCGACTTCCAGTTCGGCCAGAAAGTCAGGCACCCAGTCGAATCCGGGTTCTTCGATAATCGTCGGGTTGCAGCGATCCATCAGGTGGACCCCCATGCGCCTTGCCTCCCGAAACAGGTCGCGGAAATGGGGGTTCATTTCCGGCGAGCCGCCGGTGACATCCAGCGTCTGTATGGATTGCTTCTCTAGAAACTCAAGCACTGTATCGATGTTGTCACGCTCCATGAGTTCCTTGCGATTGGGCCCTGCTGCAACGTGGCAGTGCAGGCAACTCAGGTTGCAGAGATAGCCGAGATTGACCTGTAAGGTCTCCAGTTTTTTACGCCGGATCGCAGGAAAATCGGTGACCTTCAGGAGGGGCATGGTGTTATGCATTCATAGGCTCCGATGACGTCAGGTCATGATACGGGTGGGTCGCCGTCGCTGGCCAGAGGCTGCATTAGCAGTTTGTCCAAGCGTTGCGTAAGTGGGTCACGAAATTGTTCCAGGCCGATACGCATGCCCAGATGACCGTCCCTTGGTTGTGCATGGTAACTGCCAAATACCCGGTCCCAGATGGAAAAGTTGAAACCAAAGTTGCTATTGGTTTCCCGTGGGATGACGGAATGATGCACGCGATGCATGTCAGGTGTGACGATAAGCCATCGCAGACGGGCATCAAGCAGCCTGGGTAGGCGCAAATTGGCATGCTCAAACAGCGAACTGCTGCTGAGAATGATCTCGAATATCAGCACGGCCAGTGCTGGCGTGCCCAAGAGGGTAATGACCGCGAACTTGACCAGCATGGAGATCAGAATCTCGCCCGGATGAAAGCGCAGGCCGGTGGTCAGATCAAAATCCACATCCGAATGATGCAGGCGATGCAGGCGCCATAACCAGGGTGCCATGTGGAAGACCCGGTGTTGCCAGTAAATGGCCATGTCGAGCAGCACCACGGCTAACAACAGTTTTAACCAGGCGGGCATGACTAGCGCCTGTAGCAAACCCCAGCCTCGCGCCTCGATTTGCATCGCCCAGCCTACTGCCAGCACCGGAAAAGCCAGCCGCAGGAGTGTGGTATTGATCACCGCCAATGAAAAGTTTATGAACCAGCGCTCGCCCCGCAGTACGTTGCGTCGTGCCCAAAGGGCCTCCGCAGCTGCCAGAGCCAGCAGGGTGGACGTGAAGGCGATCAGGCGAATACTGACTTCCGATTCAATCATATTGTTTGCTCATGGCTTGGGTCGCCTTAAGGCGCTGTATACTTTCATCTTATGACAGATATCGAATTGACCACACGTATGCGGCGTATGCGCGCCGATAGTTTCTCACGTCGTTTGATGCAGGAAACGACACTTACGGTACAGGACCTGATCTGGCCAGTCTTTGTTCTGGACGGCGAGAATCGACGCGAGGCTGTGGCCTCCATGCCCGGGGTTGAGCGCCTGAGTGTTGACCTGTTGATTGAAGCCGCCCGGGAAGCAGCCGACCTGGGGATTCCGGCTATCGCCCTGTTCCCGGTCATTGACCAGTCGCTTAAGAGCGAGGACGCAGCCGAGGCCTTTAATCCGCAGGGGCTGGTTCCACGAGCCGTGCGCGCGCTGAAAGCTGCCCTGCCGGATTTAGGCGTGATCACTGACGTGGCGCTGGATCCGTATACCAGTCATGGCCAGGATGGTTTGCTCGACGAGTCTGGCTATGTCCGCAACGATGAAACTGTGGCCGTGCTGGCCCAGCAGGCTTTTTGCCATGCTGACGCGGGTGCCGACATTGTTGCCCCTTCCGACATGATGGATGGGCGCGTGGGTGTGATACGCGACACGCTGGAAGCAGCTGACCATCACAATACGCGTATTCTGGCCTATTCAGCCAAGTATGCGTCCAGTCTTTACGGCCCGTTCCGTGATGCCGTCGGCTCAGCAACCAACCTGGGCAAGGCTGACAAGAAAACTTACCAGATGGACCCGTCCAATTCCGATGAGGCCCTGCGCGAAGTCGAGCTGGATCTGATCGAGGGTGCCGATATGGTGATGGTCAAGCCCGGGCTGGCCTACCTGGACATCGTGCATCGGGTCAAAACCACTTTCGGCGTGCCGACCTTTGTTTATCAGGTGAGCGGTGAGTACGCCATGCTCAAGGCAGCCGCCGACAATGGCTGGCTGGAGGAACGGGGCGCAGTGCTTGAGTGCCTGTTGTCCATGAAGCGTGCCGGTGCCGATGCTGTACTCAGTTATTACGCTGTGCAGGTGGCCCGCTGGTTGCGGGGTTAAAGACGACGGCTTAACAAAAGTCATCGTCAAAGACGCTTCAGGAGGCGATACATGATCACCCTTTACGTCTTTCCACGGGCCATGGGGCTTCCCAATGCCAGCCCGTTTTGCATGAAACTCGAAACCTGGCTGCTGATGGCAGAGCTGGATTATGAAGTACGTTTTCTGGCCAACCCGGGCAAGGCACCACTCGGCAAGCTACCCATGATTGAGCATGATGGTAAGCGTATCGCCGATACGGGGTGCATCATCCCTCACCTTGAGCAGGCCTGCGGTGTTGATCTGGATGCCGATCTTAATCCACAGCAGCGGGCGGTTTCACATACCTACCGGCGCATGCTTGAGGAACACAGTTATTGGGGAATCGTGTATGGGCGGTGGCTGGATGAAGGCGTGTGGCCACAGACCCGGGGGGTATGGTTTGGCAAGCTGCCGCCGGGGTTGAAGCAGCTCTTATCTGGCGTGGTTCGTAAGCAGGTCAGGCGGGATGCACATGGTCAGGGTCTGAGCAGGCATCCCAAAAACGAGATCATTCAACGGCTGGAACAGGATATGCAGGCCGTGTCGGTGCAGCTGGGTGGCAAGGATTATTTTCTGGGTGATGAACCGCATAACGTTGATGCTACTGTCTATGCGTTCCTGGGTAACCTGCTGTCGGCTAACCTGACCTGGCCTGACTACAGCAAGCTAGTGACTGCGCATCCTAATTTAGTCGCGTACTGTGAACGCATGACGACGCGTTACTTTCCCTAATGGATAAGGTCCAGCAAATCGTTGCCGACTGGGAGGTCCATGGCGAGCCGTTGACGGTGCCGGGATTGGCCAGCCGTATATGGCGGGAAGGCAGTGGTGAAGTGGTAGTCTGCTTGCACGGTGTGCCGGCGTCCGGCTTTCTTTATCGCAAGGTATTGCCCGAACTGGCGGCACATGGGCTGCAAGGCGTGACCTTTGATCTGCCCGGAATGGGGTTTGCCGAGCGCGTGAATGATTTCGATTATTCCTGGTCCGGCCTGGCTGATTGGGTGGTCAAGGCGCTGGAAACGGCTGGTATAAACCGCTTCCACCTGGTTGTGCACGACATCGGCGGGCCGGTAGGCTTTGATGTCATTCGTAGAATTCCAGAACGAATTCAGTCTCTTACCGTGCTTAATACCATGGTAAAGGTCACTGCTTTCCATCGGCCTTGGGTGATGGCACCCTTTGGCTACAGGGGCCTGGGCGAGGTCTGGTTGCAAGCCCTGTTCACGCCGATGATCATCCTGCTGATGCGCATGCTGGGCGTGCACAGTGGACCGAGTAATGCCGAATTACGCGCCTATGGTGCATTGCTGGCGCGGGGTGACCGTGGCAGGGCTTTTCTGAAAGTCATGCGCGGCTTCGAGCGCACTCCGGAATTCGAACAGCGCACTATAGCGGCACTCAAGGCACGAAACTTCCCGGCGCAGATCGTATGGGGCGCGCAGGACCCAACACTGAAAATGGAAAAATACGTGCCCGACCTGTGCGAGGTGCTCGGCCTCGATGACTGGCATCAGGTGCATGGCAAGCATTTTCTGCAGGAAGACTCCCCTGCCGAGCTGGCGAAGCTGATTGCCGACATGATTCAGGGGGCGTCTGAGCGATGACCGATCTTTACGCCGTTATCGGCAATCCTGTCGAGCACAGCAGGTCGCCGCAGATTCATGCTGCATTCGCCGGCCAAACCGGCCAGGCTATGCGCTATGAAAAGCTGCTGGCTGATGTGGATGGCTTTTCTGAGGCGGTCGACAGCTTTCGTGAACAAGGCGGCAAGGGGCTGAATGTGACCGTGCCATTCAAGTTGGAGGCGTTCCGGTACGCCGATGAACTTAGCGAGCGCGCCCGTCTGGCTGGCGCCGTCAACACGCTCAGTTTTGACAATAACGGCATGGCACTGGGTGACAATACGGATGGTGCCGGACTGGTGACTGACCTGCAGTCTAATCTTGGTCTTGAACTGGCGGGTAGAGATCTTCTCATTCTAGGCGCGGGTGGTGCTGTACGTGGCGTACTGGGCCCGCTGCTGGCTGAGCATCCGCGTCATATCGTGATTGCCAATCGCACACTGGATAAGGCCATTCTGCTGGCAGAACAATTCCACACCTGGGGCGAAGTCTGTGGTTGCGACTATCAGGAACTGGGTACCCAGGCCTTTGATCTGATCATCAACGGTACCTCGATGGGGCTGTCGGGCCAGATGCCGGTCTTGCCAGAAGGCCTGCTCAAGGCCAATGCGGCAGTCTATGACATGGCTTATGGCACCGAGCCGACGGCTTTTATGCGCTGGGGGCAGGCGCAGGGAGCCGCAGTAGCAGCGGATGGCTTGGGAATGCTGGTGGAACAGGCGGCCGAATCGTTTTTTATATGGCGTGGGGTGCGTCCGGATACATTGCCGATTCTGCGGTCAATGGCAGGATTCAGTACGAAGCAGGTTTGATTTTTTTGGCGTCGATTAAAACACGGGTCAGTTGGTCGTCGCTGTCCTTGTGGAATAGCCAGCCGTCGATCTGAACCTTTTTTCCAACCAAGACCTTCATGCGGTATGGGTCCTTGTAGAGCACCTGTAGTTCATTGAGGCCTTGCTCCGGCACGTTGAGTTCCGGGTTTTCACCACCCTCTACGCAGATGGGGGCATCCATCACCAGCATCAGGATTTCACGTCCATCGGGGTCTTTGGGGTCAGGCCGGGACTCCAGGGTTCCCGGGACATGGGATTTTTCCGGCTCGTACTCATAGCACTCGGCTGCCTGCACTGCGAGTGGCAGGCTCAGGGCGAGTATAAGTAGCAACTGCTGGTGTTTCATGGCGTTTCCTACCCCGGATTGCTTATCGCTCTGGCGGCGATATTGCTTAGAGGCTGTAATGTATTCTCCAACCTTATTGAATTTAAACAGATTAATGGTCGGATGTCATTAATCGCTATTGAATAGGTCTCAGTTCGAGACAATAAAAAAGCCGGCATAGCCGGCTTTTTTGAGTGCCCTGGATTCGGCATACGAATCAACGGTTGGCAATATCCAGATAGTCACGCTTGTCCGAACCGATATAAATCTGGCGCGGGCGGGCAATACGCATGTTCGGATCCGATATCATTTCCGTCCAGTGCGCACACCAGCCGACCGTGCGGGCGATGGCGAACATCGGAGTGAACATATTCACCGGAATCCCCAGTGCCTTGTAGATAATGCCGGAGTAAAAGTCCACGTTCGGGTAGAGCTTCTTTTCCTTGAAGTAGTCGTCATTGAGGGCGACTTCTTCAAGCTTGAGGGCCAGTTCGAACAGCGGGTTGTCCTGCATGTTCATGTTTTCGAGCACCTGGTGACAGTACTCACGAATGATATTGGCACGCGGGTCGAAGTTCTTGTACACGCGGTGACCGAAGCCCATCAGGCGGAACGGGTCTTCCTTGTCCTTGGCCTTGGCGATGTACTTTGGAATCTGCGACACGTCACCAATTTCGTCCAGCATGCGCAACACGGCTTCGTTGGCGCCGCCATGGGCCGGGCCCCATAGGGCTGCGATACCTGAGGAAATGGCAGCATAGGGGTTGCAGCCAGTAGAGCCAGCCATGCGCACGGTTGAGGTCGAGGCATTCTGTTCGTGGTCAGCATGCAGAATGAACAGTACGTCGAGTGCCTTTGCGGCAACCGGGTCAACTTCATATTCCTCGGCCGGCACTGCAAAAAGCATGCGCAGAAGGTTTGAACTGTAGTCGAGGCTGTTCTTCGGGTAGATGAACGGCTGGCCGGAGTAGCGTTTATAGGCGGCTGCGGCGATGGTCGGAATCTTGGCGATCATGCGACGCGCGAAAATCTTGCGATGCTCAGGGTTATAGATGTCCGTGGTGTCGTGGTAGAAACCAGACAGCGAACCAACCACGCCAGTGAGCATGGCCATCGGGTGGGCATCGTAGCGGAAGCCAGAGAAGAACTTGATCAGCGACTCATTGAGCATGGTGTGGCGGCGAATGGCGGTATCGAACTCATCGAGTTCTGCCGCATTGGGTAACTCACCGTTGAGCAGCAGGTAAGCAACCTCAATGAAGCTGGAGTTTTTGGCCAGTTGGTCTACCGGGTATCCGCGGTAAAGCAGCACCCCATTGTCACCATCAATATAGGTGATTGCACTATCGCAACTACAGGTTGAGGAGAAGCTTGGGTCATAGGTGAAGATGCCTTGCTTGGCATAGACACTACGGACATCCACACCCGCCGGGCCGAGAGTGCCCTGCATCATTTCCAATTCAGCACTGTCGCCGGTGGCCGGGTTGCTCAGGTTCATGGTTTTGCTCATGCGATTCTCCAGATCGTCTTACGATGCACTCTAGCCGGCTTTGGCTACGGTGTCGTCAAGTTTCGGATAATGTTTAGGATAGTCCGTACGCGCTACCCCACAGTCAATGGCTGCTTGTGCCACTGCGGGTGGCAGGCGGTCTATCAAGCGGGGGTCAAAAGGTTTGGGAATGATGTAATCAGGTCCGAATTCCATACTGTCGGCATCGTAGGCCTCCATGACCGAGCGGGGCACGGGTTCATGCGCCAATGTGCGTAATGCGTGAACCGCTGCCAGATGCATTTCCAGGGTAATGCGGCGGGCTCGAACATCCAGCGCGCCGCGGAAGATGTACGGAAAACCGAGTACATTGTTGACCTGATTCGGGAAGTCCGAGCGGCCAGTCGCCATGATCAGATCGGAACGCACAGCCATGGCTTCTTCAGGGTAAATCTCCGGATCCGGGTTGGACAGGGCAAAGACCACTGGCTTGGCGGCCATCAGCGCAATATGTTCCTTCTTGACCAGGTTGGGTCCTGATACGCCTATGAAGACATCTGCGCCGCGCATAGCATCCTCGAGCGTGCGCTTGTCGGTTTCGTGTGCAAACTGGGTCTTGTACTCAGGCAGGTCTTCGCGACCGGCGTGGATCACACCCTTGCGGTCCAGTACAAAAATGTTCTTCAGACTGGCGCCCAGCGCCATGCATAATTTCAGTGAAGCGATGCCTGCTGCGCCGGCCCCCAGACAGACGATCTGCGCATCTTCAATAGACTTGCCCTGAAGCTCCAACGCATTCAGAAGGCCGGCCACAACAATGATCGCCGTACCGTGCTGATCATCATGGAACACCGGAATATCGAGCTTTTCAACCAGGGTTTGTTCGATCTCGAAACAGTGCGGTGCGCCAATATCTTCGAGATTGATACCGCCAAAGGTGGGTGATATACGCACCACGGTGTCGATAAAATCCTGTGTTTCCGGCGCATCGACCTCGATGTCGAATACGTCTACGTCAGCAAACTTCTTGAACAGAACGGCCTTGCCTTCCATGACCGGCTTGCTTGCCAGGGGGCCGGTATTGCCCAGCCCTAAGGTGGCCGTGCCGTTGGTGATGACCGCCACCAGGTTGCCCTTGGAGGTATACAGAAAGGCGTCATCCGGATTCGAGGCAATGGCTTTTACCGGCTCGGCAACACCGGGAGTGTAGGCGAGCGATAGCTCTTCATAGGTCGTGAAGGGCTTGGTGATGGCAATACTCAACTTACCTGGCCTGGGTTTGGCGTGGTAATCGAGTGCCTGTTGTTTGAGATCCTTGTTACTCATGCGCTCTCTTGGTCAGAACGACCCGGTCCACAAGTCTGCAACGGGCGTTCATACAGTGAAGGCTTGGCCAACCCAATGCCTGAGCCGGTATGAACAATCCCTTGTTGGCGGATGGAACGACTGACGGCTAGTGGTACGCCTGTTCCGTTCGTGGTTATAGGTCGTTGTAAGGCGAGAAATTATAGACGTACGGCCCCGTATAGACAATGAACGCTGACAGCGCCTGCTGAATGCAGGGCGTTGTTTTTGATTCCCCGCACCAGTAACAGACACAAAAAAGCCCGGCGTGCGCCGGGCTTTCTGTAAATCGAAAACTGTTATCCGCCAAAACGTTTGCGGAACTTGTCCACGCGGCCTGCGGTATCCAGAATTTTCTGTTTGCCGGTGTAGAAGGGGTGGCATTGTGAGCAGACTTCAATGGTCTGATCCTCACCCAGCGTGGAGCGCGTCTTGAAGCTGTTGCCACAGCTGCAAGTAAAGGTGATTTCCTGGTAATCCGGATGGATGTCGGCTTTCATGGCCTGGGCCTCAATATTCACGTAGATAATCGTTGCAATCGGCCCGCATAACAGCTGTGGGTCGAAGGGCGCGGTATTCTATAGAACGATTGCCTTGGCGGCAAGTGCAATAGCGCTGCAATCTGGCTAGTCGTCTTCGCGTAACAGCCGGATTGCAGTTAACTGCCCGTCTTCGTCGAAGTCGGGGCAGATCCGTATCGGGCGACAGCAGACGCTACAGTCCTCAATCATCTCGATGCTGCCGGCACTGGGGTCCAGCAACAGTTCAATCCGGGTGTCGCAATAGGGGCAGTATTCCTGGCTGCTGATCAGGTCCATGGATCAGGCAACCGCGGGTAACAGTTCGGTCAGCATACTGTCCAGGTGGCGCCAGCCCAACGCCGTGCTGCGAATATGCTGTCCCTGCACTTTCAGCAACTGTCTTTGCAGCAGCGGCTGCAGGCGCTCGCTCAGTGCTGCGGCCGGCAGGCCAGTGTGGAGGGTGAAATCATCAACGCAGAAGCCCTCCTTCAGGCGCAGTGCATTGAGCAGAAATTCAAACGCGCGATCAGACGGCGATACGGCATTGGCCTCGGCCAACACGCTCTTATCTCCAGCACGTAGCAGGTAATGTTTGGGCAACCGCGTTCGGGCGCGTCGCTGCACAGCATTGGCATGACTTAACTTGCCATGCGCTCCTGCACCGACGCCCAGGTAATCGCCATAAAGCCAGTAGTTCAGGTTATGTCGACACTGCTGTCCCGCCTGGGCATAGGCTGACACTTCATACTGGTTAAAACCGGCCGCAGCCAGCATGGACTCACCCTGTTGCTGCATGGCCCAGGCCAGTTCATGATCTGGCAGGCTGGGTGGATGGCGATGAAAATGCGTGCCCGGCTCCAACGTTAGCTGGTAGTAGGAAATATGCGTGGGGGCCAGGGCGATGGCCTGGCCCAGATCCCTGGCTGCTGCGTCCAGGTCTTGCCCCGGGAGTGCAAACATCAGGTCGAGATTGAAATTATCGATACCGGCCTTGCGCGCCATATCCGCAGCCCGTTTGGCCTCATCACCATCGTGGATCCGCCCCAGCTTCTGCAACAGCTGATTGTCGAAGCTCTGCACACCTATCGAGAGCCGGTTCACGCCAGCTATCCGATAGCCGGCGAAGCGTGCCTGCTCGGCCGTGCCGGGGTTGGCCTCAAGGGTGATCTCGCAGTCCCTGCTGAGCCCGATGCGCTCTTCAGCAGCTTCGATGATGTGGCCAATGGAGCCTGCCGAGAACAGGCTGGGCGTGCCGCCACCGAAAAAAATGCTCTGAATCGTCCGGCCCTCGACAAGCGGGG
>JBFKKS010000003.1:0-31028 GCA_041630955.1 Nevskiales bacterium | reverse complement strand
GGCATGCCGCCGGGCAGGGCGATGAGATCAAATTCCCGATCCAGCACCTCATCCAGCAGACAGTCGGTCTGCAGGCAAATGCCATGTGAGCCTGTCACCTGCCGGCCATTAAGGCCGGCAGTGATGACCTGGATGTCTGCCCGTCGCAGTACATCGATGAGGGTGACGGCCTCGATTTCCTCAAAACCCTCAGCCAACGGCACGAGTACGACGGGCATGGCTGGCTCGTGCTATTTTTTTGCCCGCAGGATGTACAGGCCCTTGAGGAGATTCAGCGCCTCGTTGAGTGCGTAGTCCGTCTCAGCCAGGTTGGCCTCGGGCTCTATGAGGTTATCGATCGATGACCCATTGTCGTCATCGTCGTCGTCCTCATCACCGTTGTCGTTTTCAAGACGGCGAAGCAGGTCAGCTTCCTTCAGTGGCTTCATGCCGTTGGTTTGCTGGGCGCTGACGGTAATCGGCTTGATAATGATATCTGGTTCGATACCCTGGGCCTGAATCGAACGGCCGCTGGGCGTGTAGTAACGCGCCGTGGTGAGCTTCAGGGCAGCCTCGTTCTGCAAGGGCAGAATGGTTTGCACCGAGCCCTTGCCGAAGGTCTGGGTACCCATGATCACGGCACGGCTGTGATCCTGTAGTGCGCCGGCGACGATTTCCGAGGCCGAGGCTGAGCCTGAATTGACCAGCACAACAAGTGGTCCGCCTTTCAGCAGGTCACCGCGAGTGGCGTTGAATTCCTGGGTCGATTCAAGCAGTCGTCCCTTGATGGATACCACACTGCCATCGTTAAGGAAGGCGTCGGAAACCTCCACGGCGGCATTCAACACCCCACCGGGGTTGTTGCGCAGGTCCAGCACCAGGCCTTTAAGGTCGCCCTTGTTGGCCTTCCTGAGCTTGTCGTACTCGGCTGACAGGGTCTTGCCGGTCTGTGAACTGAACTGGCTGATGCGCAGGTAGCCAAAGCCGGGCTCCAGCATGCGGCTTTTTACACTACGGACACGGATAATGTCGCGCGTGATCTTCACATTAAAGGGCTGCTCAACGGTTTCACGCAATATCGTGAGTTCAATATCGGTACCGGGTTCGCCGCGCATCAGTTTCACCGCATCCAGCAATGTCAGCCCCTTCACGGGCTTGTCATCGATACGGATAATCAGATCGCCGGCCTTGATGCCAGCCTTGTAGGCGGGTGTGTCATCAATGGGGGCGACCACGCGTACGAAGCCGTTCTGCATCTGCACTTCGATACCCAGCCCACCGAACTTGCCCGAGGTGGAAATGGCAATTTCCTTGAATTCCTCCGGGGACAGGTAGGCCGAATGCGGGTCGAGTCCATCAAGCATGCCGCGGATGGAGTTTTCCAGCAGGGTTTCGTCGTCGACCGATTCGACGTAATCGGTTTTGACGCGATTGAGGATTTCAACAAAGGTGCGCAACTCGTTGAGCGGCAGTGCGGCTTGCGATTCGCCCTTGCGTGCAGCCCACACGCCGTGACCGAGGGCGATGCCGATGCCGAGCGTGATACCCAGTGCAAGGAACAGGGTGTAACGAGATTGAGTGCGCATACGCTTGGAGTCTCCGAAAATCAGGCGCTGAAAATGCGCTCAACCTTAGCATAATCAGACCGGTGCTGGAGGTGCCAGGCGTTCATTTTTTGCTCAGCCAGTGCATCGGGTTAACCGGGTTCTTTCCCTTGCGTAGTTCAAAGTACAGGCCGGTCTTGATATGCCCCCCACTATCGCCTGCATAAGCGATGACCTGGCCAGCCTTGATCGGTTCGCCGACTTCGACCCTGGCCTCCTGATTGTGACCGTAGAGGCTGTAATAGCCCTCACTGTGCTCGGCGATGATCAGCAGCCCATAGCGATGCAGCCAGCCCACGTAGACCACGCGTCCCTCGGCCACTGCGCGTATGGGGGTGCCAGCCTTGGCGGCGATCCAGATGCCGTCCCATTGAAGACTGGTGCCGCGCTTGGTCTGGCCATAGTTGGCCAGTAGTTGCCCTTGCACCGGCCAGGGCAGGCGGCCTTCGGATTGTCCCAACGGGCGGCTATCGCGAAACTCAGCGGGAATGTCAGACAGCCGTTTTCGAATAGATACAACGAGTTTCTGCAAGGTGCTCTGCTCGGACTGAATGCGTTGCAGGACCTGTCCCGATTCGTTGATCTCGGCTTCCAGCTTGGCGAGGCGAATTTTGCGTTCCTTGCGGGCAGCTTCCAGCTGGGCGAGTTGTCCCGCCTGGATTTCACCCAGCGTCTGCAGTTGAGAAAGCTGAACAGCCAACTCGGCCTCCAGTTCTTTCAGTGCCAGTGCCTGCTGGGTGACCGCCTCAATCTGTGCTACGCGGGCACGGGCGAGGTAGTCGTGATAGCCCAGCATACGGCCGAGTTGCGTCGGGTCGCCCTGATTCAACAACAGCTTGACCTTCTCCTGTCGGCCGTTCTGGTAGCTGGCACTGAGCTGTGCGGCCAGCAGTTCACGCTGTCTGGCAAGTGCCAGCCGAGCCTGTTCCTGCTGCTGGTTCAGTTGGCGGGTGTGTTGCGCCTGGGCCTCAATACGGCCATTGATTTCGCGCAATGCGGTCGCGCGCGCACTAATTTCCTGTTCTATTTCGCGCAGCTTGCGACTTTCGTGGTCATGCAACTGCCGATCCCTGGCCAGTTCTGTATCGATCGCCTCGACACGCTGCTTAAGCATAACCAGGTTGCGTTCATGGGCCTTGAGAGCGCGGCCAGCATCCGCCAAAACAAGAGGGCTGAACAATACTGTAGACATCAGTAATAGTGTCAGCAGACCTTTGACTGGGCTTTTGCAATGAAGGTCGCGCTTCTCGTAAGCCAGGGGCAATGCAATAATAGATGGTTTAGACATGCGTTCTGATACTTGGCCGCGCCTGGCGTTGGCGGATATTGGGAACTCCAACCACAATCCACTGACTGCCAGGGCAGTCAGGGATAGCTGTCACCCATTTTGCTGGATTTTTACCTCTTATGGACAAACTCGTCGAATTTGCCTCCAATCATGTGTTGCTGACGGTCGCAGCCATCGTGCTCCTGATTCTGCTGTTGGGTAATGAAGTACTGCGCCTGGTGCGCGGGGAGCGTCGCCTGGGGCCTGTGGAGGCGGTCCGCATTATCAATAGTGAAGATGCCCTGGTGCTGGATGTGCGCTCGGCGGCTGATTTCAAAAAGGGACATATACTGAATGCCCGCAATATTGCGCTGGCACGCTTGGCGGATCACGAAAAAGAGCTGTCCAAATACAAGGATCGGCCCATTCTGTGTTACTGCACACTGGGTTCAACAGCGCCCCAGGCCTGTGAGCGCTTGCGTAAAATGGGCTTTAATACGGTCTATAGTCTTAAAGGCGGGCTGAATGCCTGGGAAGGTGCCAGCCTGCCTGTCACCACCCGCTAGTGCGGGTGAGCCGAGCGTTTGCCGACGTAACATAGCGAGTTCCGAAGCAGCATGTCCAAGGTCCTGATGTACAGCACTCGTTTCTGCCCCTTCTGCATGATGGCGCGCCGTCTGCTGGATGCCAAGGGTGTCTGTTACGAGGAGATCTCGGTTGATGGCGACCCGGAACAGCGTCAGGAGATGCAACGCATAAGCGGCCGTCACACGGTGCCGCAGGTGTTTATCGATGACCGCCATGTGGGCGGTTACGACGAGTTGGCCGCTGCCGAGCAGGCCGGCCAGTTGGATAAATGGCTGAAGGAAAGCCATTGATATTCATACCAGACGACTTCTAATCAAGTTTTCATAACAGGAACTTTGCATGGCAGATGAAGCCCAGGCCGGCGATAAGCAGGTGGTTATTCAGAAGATCTACGTCAAGGATGGATCGCTGGAAGTACCGAATGCACCGCAGATATTTACCCGTGAGTGGAAGCCCGCGGTAGACGTGCAGCTCAACACGGCCGTGCAGGACCTGAGCGATGAGGCCCATGCAGTGGTGCTGACCGTCACTGTCACCGCCAAGCTTGGCGAGGAGACAGCCTATCTTGCGGAAGTTCAGCAGGCGGGGGTATTCCTGCTCAAGGGTTTCACGGATGCAACGGAGAAACGCGCCATTCTTGGCGCGTACTGCCCCAACACCCTGTTTCCCTTCGCGCGCGAAACCATTGCCGACCTCATCGCACGTGCGGGGTTTCCGCATTTCCTTCTGCAACCGGTGAATTTTGATGCCCTCTATCAACAACATGTGCAACAGAACCAGCAAGCTTCCAGTGAGGCAGGGACGAAACATTAAACACCCCGTATCTGACCGCGTAGACTAGGGCATGACTGGTTAAGGGGAGCAATCAGTGGATCATCAGGAACAAGCGTCACCAAAGCCGATCAAGACCGTCGCCGTACTAGGCGCGGGGTCGTATGGCACGGCACTGGCCATCCAGTTGGCGCGCGCAGAGCGACCGATCCTTTTATGGGGACGCGATGGTCAGGCCATCGAAGCCATGGCCAGAGAGCGAGAAAACAGCCGCTACCTGCCGGGCTGTGAGTTTCCCGACAACCTTGAACCGGTTGCGGACCTGTCCAGCGTATTAGAACGGGCCGACGACATCGTACTGGCCGTGCCCAGTCACAGCATTCGCGAAATGCTTGAGACAATCGCCCCGCAACTGACCGGGCAACGCCTGGCCTGCGCAGCAAAAGGCCTGGAGCCGGGTACCGGGCGCTTACTGGATGACGTGTTTATCGACATCCTTGGTGAAGCTTATCCAGTTGCTTTTATCGCCGGGCCTACCTTTGCCAAGGAGGTGGGCCAGGGTATACCGACAGCGGTTACCGTTGCCGCGCGTGATGAGCAGGTCGCCAGAGACTTTGCGGCTTACTTCCACCATCACGGCTTTCGCGCCTATACCCAGACTGATGTGATCGGGGTGGAAGTCGGTGGTGCGGTGAAGAACGTACTGGCGATCGGGGTCGGCATTGCCGATGGGCTCGGGGCTGGTGCCAATACACGATCACTGATGATCACCAGGGGTCTGGCCGAAATGATGCGTCTTACCGAAGCGCTGGGTGGACAGGGTGAAACCATGATGGGACTGGCGGGTATTGGCGATCTGGTGTTGACCTGCACTGATAACCAGTCACGCAATCGTCGTATGGGGCTGGCGCTGGCCAAGGGCAAGACGGTCGAGCAGGCCCAGCAGGAAATAGGCCAGGTGGTTGAGGGCGTGCGGGTGGCAGCAGAAGTGTGGCGGCTCGCACAACAACACCAGGTTGAGATGCCTATCTGTGAACAGATTTACAGAATTCTGCATGAGGGGCAGCCACCATTGATGGCTGCACGCGTGCTTAGTGATCGACCACAACGGGCGGAACTGGGCTAAGCCGCGCGTAGCGCGCTACACGGATCAGTTGTGGCCTTGCCGGCCACCTACAATCATCGCCATGACCGCCATGCGTACGGCAATGCCATTCGTCACCTGTTCGAGTACGACTGAGCGGCTCCCATAGGCCACATCTGAATCAATCTCGACGCCACGGTTAATGGGGCCCGGATGCATGATGATTGCGTCGTCGGCTATTGGCGCAAGGTTGCTCCGGGTGAGTCCGTAGTCACGGTTATAGTCTTCCAGGCTACCCAGTTTTCTCTCGTGCATGCGTTCGTGCTGAAGGCGCAGGGTCATGACGACATCGACGTCTTTAAGACCGGTGGCGAGGTCATGGTAGGCATGCACCCCGAGTCCGTCAGGGTCCTCCAGCATGAGTGCCGGTGGGGCGATGATGCGGATATCGGGCACCCCCAGGGCCTTGAGGGCATGGATGTTGGAATGGGCCACCCGTGAATGCAGCACGTCGCCGACAATGGCGACCCTGAGCTTGGAAAAGTCCGGTTTGTGCCGACGGATGGTAAAGGCATCGAGCAAGGCCTGCGTGGGGTGCGCGTTGCTGCCGTCGCCCGCATTCAATATTGCCACGCCCTGACCGGCCTGATGGGCAAATTCAGCCGCCGCCCCGTTGTCAGGGTGGCGGATGACGAACATGTCCACATGCATGGCCTGCAGGGTGAGCAGGGTGTCGAGGTCGGTTTCCCCTTTGCTCTTGGAAGAGGACTCCATCTGCAGATTCAGCACATCAGCTGAGAGACGTTTGGCAGCCAGTTCAAAGGTGGTGCGGGTGCGCGTGCTGGGTTCAAAGAACAGGTTGAATACCGTTCTGCCACGTAGCAGTGGCGCTGATTTAATCCGTTTCTCTCCAACCGGAATGAAGGATTCCGCAGTATCAAGAATCTCGGTGATCAGTGCCCGCGAGAGCCCTTCGGTGCTCAACAGGTGGCGCAACCGGCCCTTGGCATCTACCTGAATGCTGACATCGCCGCTCATGCTGTTTCTCCTAGCATCAATGCCAGAGGTTGGGGACCGTTTAGCTTGATCTGGCAGCCAGCGGGGAGGTCGATATGCCCACCCACAACATCAGCCTGAATCGGTAGTTCGCGTTCATGCCGGTCGAGCAGTACGGCAAGGCGTACGCTGCGTGGCCGGCCGTAATCAAAGATCTCGTTAAGCGCTGCCCTAACGGTGCGACCTGTATATAGGATGTCATCAACCAGGATAACGTGGCGATCCTGCACTGGCAGTGGCAGTTTGGACGGACCGACGTTGCCATGCAGGCCGCTCTGACTGAAATCATCCCGGTGGAACTGGCTATTGAGTTCGCCCAGCGGTTCACGCAATCCAAGCCGTTGGTGCAGGGCCTGGGCAACCCACCAGCCGCCTGTGTGAATACCGAGCATTAATGGGGGCTCATTCAAGGCATCAACGAGTTGGTGTAGCTGCTTTTCCATGCTGTCAAGCAGGTCGCTCACTTCGGGAATCGTTATCTCGATCATGGGTGGGTTTGCATCCAGTCGCGCAGGATAATGCTGGCGGCCAGGCTGTCCTTCTCCTCTTTTTTGATACGGCGTCTGCGACCGCTGGCGCGTTCGTTGCGGAGTTCATCTTCTGCGACGGCTGAACTGAGTCGCTCATCGGCGGGATGCACAGGCAGGTTATAACGCTTGGCCAGCTGCGCGGCAAATTGTCGTGCCGATCGGGTAATGGCCTGCTCGGTGCCATCCATATGGACGGGGATGCCGACAACCAGATCGGTTGGCTTCCATTCCCTGACAGCGGCATCGATCTGTTGCCAGTTCGGGCTGCCTTTATGGTTCAGTGTGGTCAGGGGGCGGGTCGTATTAAGAAGTCGGTTGCCGACTGCAATGCCGATGCGGCGTAGGCCAAAATCAAAACCCAGCAGGACGGCAGCAGAACTGTTTTCGGTCACGCGTGTCCGGCCTCACCGCTTAAAAGGCTGGCATCCACTCCGAGTAATTTTGCCGCTGCTGACCATCGTGCCGGGGCCGGCATTTCAAACAGAATGGCAATATCCGGTGGTGTGGTCAGCCAGCTGTTTCGCATGATCTCGGCTTCAAGCTGGCCCTCTGTCCAGCCGGCATAGCCGAGGGTGACAAGGTAGTCCTTGGGGCCCTCGCCCTTGCTGATGGCGACGAGAATATCCTTGGAAGTGGTCAGTGCCACGTCAGGGCTGACCTTAAGCGTTGATTCCCATTCCTCGACCGGGCTATGCAGTACGAAACCGCGCTCGGTCTGGACAGGGCCTCCCCAGTAAACCGGGCAATCCTGATCCGGGTAGTCGCTGACCTCCAGGCCCATATGCCGAAACATGTCCACCAGCTTGAGTGTGGTGGGCCGATTAATGACCAGCCCCATTGCGCCGGCATCATTGTGTTCGCACAGGAAAGTGACACTGTGATCAAACTCGCCCTGAACCACGGAGGGCATGGCGACCAGAAACTGATTGCTTAGGGTGCCTGTGTCTGGGTTTGATTCTGTCATTTCCGACATTGTATCGTCGCAGACCGTAAGGCGGCTACCCGGCCTCAATCACATCGAACAGGCCAGCGGCGATATTCAGTTGATAGATGTCATCAAGCTCGCGCAGGCAGGTTGGGCTGGTCACGTTGATTTCGGTCAGGTAATCGCCGATCACATCCAGTCCGACAAACAGTAGACCCTTGGCCCGCAGCGTAGGCCCCACTTCCGAACAGATCCAGCGGTCTCGCTCGCTGAGTTCGACACCTTCGCCCCGACCACCGGCGGCCAGGTTGCCGCGGTTTTCCCCGGCGGCCGGAATGCGTGCCAGGGCATAGGGCACGGGCTCACCATTGATCATGAGGATGCGCTTGTCGCCAGCACTGATCTCAGGCACATAACGCTGTGCCATGGCGTAGCGTCGACCATGCTCAGTAAGCGTTTCCAGAATGACCGAGAGATTGGAATCACCCCCGCTGATACGAAAAATGGACGCGCCCCCCATCCCATCCAGAGGCTTGATGACGGCTTCTCCCTGTTCGATTACAAAATCACGCAAATCTTTCATGTCGCTGGCGACCAGGGTCGGGGCGCAACACTGGGGGAAGTGCTGGGCGAAGATTTTTTCATTGGCATCGCGCAGGCTGGCGGGCTTGTTGACGACCAGGCTGCCGTCCTTTTCAGCCAGCTCCAGAAGATAGGTCGCGTACACGTATTCGGTATCAAAAGGTGGATCCTTGCGCATCAGGATCACGTCCATCTCAGACAGCGGAGCATCCTTGTATTCACCCAGGGTGAACCAGTCCTGGTTGTCATCACGCACCTGCAAGGCGCAACTGCTGGCTTCTGCGCGGCCGTCTCGCAGCCGCAAGTCGGTCATTTCCATGTAATGCAGTTCCCACCCGCGGCGTTGCGCTTCCAGCAACAGGGCGAGGGTGGTGTCCTTGTAGGGTTTAATGTTGGAGATGGGGTCCATTACAACCCCCAGTCGCCGACTCATACCTGGTCCCGCCGGGGCAGTCTAATGCTCACGCGGCCGACTCCTCGCGCTGTGGCCTCAGGGGGATGGCGGCAATTTCGCGCGCCGCAGCCAGCAGTGCCAGTCTGGCAATGACGCCGTAGGCGTAAAAGCAATTGGGCGCGGCATCCGGTGCCCTGGAGGAGTCGGGATTGTTGCAGGCACTGGCGAAGGCCAGGGGTTCAAAATGCATGCCTGGCGAATTCAGATTGTCCTGGGCGCCACGGCCGCTATGCACGCGGTAGAAGCCACCAACAACAAAATGATCGATCATGTAGACCACCGGTTCCGCTACGCCTGCCAGATCCCCCCAGCTCTCGGTGGTGTAGACCCCTTCTTGAATGATGGCGCCACTGACCTTCTTGCCTTCTTTGCCCGAGGCCATTTTGTTGCGCTGTTTGCGGTTCAGTGTGCGTACTTCGTCGGCACTGCGGACGCTCATTATGCCCATGCCATAAGTGCCGGCATCAGCCTTGACGATCACGAAGGGTTCCTGATCAATGCCGTATTCGACGTATTTGGAGCGAATGTCGTTAAGCAGAAGATCAACGTTGGTGGCCAGGCACTCTTCACCCTCCCTGTTTTTGAAATCGATTTCGCCACAATTCCGGAACATCGGATCAATCAGCCAGGGGTCAATACCGACCAGTTCGGAAAACTCCAGCGCGACCTGCTTGTAGAAGTTGAAATGTTCAGATTTGAGGCGCCGGTTCCAGCCCAGATCCAGGGGCGGGATAATCGGTTGTTCTATGCCCTCAAGGATTGCCGGTCGACCGGCTGACAGGTCATTGTTGAGAATGATCGCGCAAGGCGTGTATCCGGCCACGCCAACCTTGTCGCCAGTTCGAATCAGCGGTTCCAGCAATAATTCGCGGCCGGATTCGAGCGCAATTTTTGTGGGTTCGGTGATGTCAGGGGATATCGAACCAATATGCAATTCAAAACCTGCTGTGCGGATCAGCTCTGACAGGCGTGCCAGGCTTTCCAGGTAAAAACGGTTGCGGGTGTGATTTTCAGGTATCAGCACAAGCCCGGCGGCCCTGGGGCAGACGCGCTCGGCAGCCTGTTGAATGGCCTGGATACATAGCGCGTCAAAGGCTGGATTCAGATTGTTGTAACCGGCGGGGAACAGATTGGTATCGACCGGCGCAAGTTTGTACCCGGCATTGCGCAGATCGACCGATGCATTGAACGGTGCAGGCGTATCCAGCCATTCGCGGCGAAGCCAGGCTTCAATCGCTTGCTGTTTCTCCAACAGGGTCTCCTCCAGCTTCAGGAGTGGCCCGGTTTGTGCGGTGGTCAGGTGGGGTACGGTGGCGATTGAAGTCATTACAATCTCGCTTCAGTGATGACTGGAACATGCCCGTGCCGGCGGGTACGAGGCATGGTTCATGGTAGCGTAATTCTAGCGCTCAGAGGCTGGCTGTCGATGAGTCTGGCATTGATGTGGGCAAACGTGTTACAAAACACGCACTTAACAATCATTTTAAGTTCTATGGAACCGCGAGTGCGGACGGAGTTTGTACCGGCAGGCCCGGATAGAGGAGAAGTGCATGTCAGACGCGCAAGCGGTTGATTTAACTGGTCTTAAAGTCATGGTGATTGATGACAGCAAGACGATACGCCGTAGCGCTGAGACGCTGCTGGCCGACCTGGGCTGTACGGTATTGACTGCAAATGATGGATTTGAGGCGATGGCAGCGGTATCGGATCATGAACCTGACATCATTTTTGTGGATATCATGATGCCTCGGCTGGATGGATACCAAGTTTGCGCATTGATCAAAAACAACCCGCGTTATCGGCATATACCAATCGTGATGTTGTCCAGTCGAGATGGCTTGTTTGACCGTGCTCGTGGGCGCATTGTGGGTTCTACTGAATACCTCACCAAGCCATTTACGCGTGATGAACTGGTCAAGGCCGTCAGCGAAAATGCAATGAAGAGCAAGGACTAGATTCCAGGACAGGGGGAAGTATGGCGCATATTCTGGTGGTCGATGATTCGCCCACCGACCAGTTTGCGATCCGATCAATATTGGAGGCGGAGGGCCATGATGTGTCCATCGCGAGCACGGCGGAAGAAGGCATCCAGCTGGCTCGCGCGCTGCAACCTGATTTGATCACCATGGACATCGTGTTTGAAGGCCAACGGGGTACCAGCGGCTTCATGGGGGTGCGCAAAATAAAGCGCGATCCGGATAGCGCAAAGATTCCGGTAGTTATCGTGAGCAGCAAGAGCCAGCCGACTGATCGCCTCTGGGCAATGCGGCAGGGCGCGGACGATTACGTGGTTAAGCCGGCGCTCCCTGAGAGTCTGCTGCCTGCCATCAATGCCCTGTTGTCGGGGCATGGGGACGCCGCATGACTGATCTGCGCGCCCTGAGCCAACGACCTTTCGAACTTCTGCAGGCGTTACAGCAACAGGTGCTGGGTGAGGAATCCCAGACTGTGGTGGCGGGTAGTGATAGTTGGCCCGGCATTGCACTGAAGGTGGCCGAGCACAACCTGGTAGTGCCGCAGAATGAAGTACAGGAATTGATCGAATTACCGGCCTTTACTCGCGTGCCCGGGGCTGCACCCTGGTTATTGGGTGTAGCGAATGTGCGCGGTGAGTTGTTGCCGATTGTCGGCCTTAAAGCCCTGATTACCGATGATCTGGCCAATATTGATCAGAATTCTCGCGTAGTCGTACTCAAGGATGGGGAAATTCCGGCCGGTTTTGTGGTGGATCGTGTAGAGGGCTTGCGTCGATTCCAGACAACCGAACAGCGGCACGAAATGGTCAGTGAGGCGGCAGAACGATTGACACCTTTTCTGCTGGGCGGATTTGTTAGCGGTGAGCGAAGCTGGCTGGTGCTGAGCTTGCGCCGACTGGTTCGCGATCCAAGTTTTCAGATGGCTGGCTAGTGGCTGGCCATTGCGGGGCAAGGTGGTTTTTATCCAACTGCTTAAACCAGATTCAGTAATTTGTTCCGGATGCATTCCGGTATGACTTCATCTCTAGGGGGCGAGTGTGGCACTCAACGAACGGCTTAGTTTCAAGGACAAGGGTAACCAGCTGATGCTGGTAATGGTCGCAGCGATCATTTGTGGCGTGGCCACCTTGTTTTTCTCTCTCGGTCCAGCAGACCGCGTAGTGGAGGGTGATCCCAGATTGATCACCCTGGGTGCGGGCTTGCTGGGCCTGCTATTTCTGGGCACAGGCATTTGGCTCGTTACCCGCCTCGACAGCACCGGCAATAGCGCGGTCACGGCCAAGCCCACAGGCAGCAATGAAGGGCTGGATATGTCTGATCGCACACAAGATGCCATCATGACGTTGCTTGATGAAATGAGTCTGCTCGCTGATGGGGATCTGACCGTCACGGCGACCGTGACAGAAGACATCACAGGCGCCATTGCCGATGCGATTAATTACACGGTTGAGGCCCTGCGTGAGCTGGTCATTACCATCAAACAGACTGCAAGCGAATTGGCCGGCGCGACAGACCAGTCATTAAGTCGCTCGCGTGAGATGGTAACGGCCAGTGAGCAGCAATCTCAGCAAATTATCCAAACCCTGGAAGTGATCCAGACATTGATCAACTCGATCATGAAGGTTTCCGGGGAGGCCGAGGCGGCAGGACAGATCGCCGAAAGGTCAATGGATGTGGCCCTGAAAGGTCGTGATGCGGTGACCCACACCATTGATGGCATGAGCAACATTCGCGAACAGATTCAGGAAACCTCCAAGCGCATCAAGCGGCTGGGTGAGTCTTCTCAGGAAATCGGCAATATCGTTGAACTGATTAACGACATCGCCGAACAGACCAATACCCAGGCATTGAATGCATCGATTCAGGCGGCCATGGCCGGCGATGCCGGGCGTGGTTTTGCGGTAGTGGCAGATGAGGTGCAACGGCTTGCAGAGCGTTCTGCCAATGCAACGCGGGAAATCGAGACGCTGGTCAAAACCATTCAGGCCGATACCCATGAGGCGATTGTGTCGATGGAGAAGACCACGTCAGGCGTGGTTAACGGCGCCGAACTGGCCGAGAATGCCGGTGAGGCACTGGGCGAGATTGAGGAAGTGTCACGCCAGCTTTCCGAGGTGGTGCGCGGAATCGCTGAGTCCGGACGGCAGCAAGCCGAGCAGGCACGAGGTGTGGGCGACAACATCGGTAGCATCAGGGAACTCACCGAAAGCACGGCCAGTGGCACGCGAGCCACGGGTGAGGCGATTAGCCAATTGGCGGAGCTTGCAAGGCAACTCGACAACTCAGTGGCGGGCTTCAAATTGTCCAGCCCGAGCGCCGAAGGGTAGCTGGCCAGTTAGCCCGGGGAATATGCGGTAATGAATCAGTCTCTCAATTAGTAGACCATTAGAAGCGGTGCCTTGATGCGTGCAGATATTTCAGGATTGACTTCGGTTCGCAGTGAACTCAATCAGGGGTTAGATCGCGTACGCCAGGCGCTTGAAACCTATATTGAAGAAGAGGCTGACCGTGTAGCACTGGAAACCTGTTTGGACGAACTGCACCAGGTGTGCGGCAGTCTGAAGGTGCTGCGACTCCATGCTGCCGCATTGCTGGTGGGCGACATGCAGCAGGCGGTGCGCGCTGTGCTGGACGAACAGGTCTTGCCGGATGAGGCCTTGTTTGAGGTGCTATTTGGCGCCGGACTGCAGCTGGTCGACTACCTTGACTACATCCCCCATGCAAAGATTGAAACGGACCTGCTTTTACTGCCAGTGATCAATGAGTTGCGGGTTGCTTTGCAGCAGCCGGTACTGGGCGAAGATGACCTGTTTGTCCATGTGCTCAACGAAGACCCGGTGATGCCAGCCGGCCTGGTGCCTGACAGCAGTGGTGCCGACTTGAGTAAACTTGCCAAGCGCAGCCTGCCGCGTTTTCAGGCTGCCCTGCTGGGGGTGCTGAGGCAAGGCGATGGCCCGCATCTCACACAGATGAAAGAGCTGGCAGGAGAGCTTGAGCAAGCTGGCAGCAATGCCGAAATTCAGCGTCTATGGCTACTGACCAGTGCTGTCTTCGAGGCAATGGGGGATGGGCTGGTAGCAGGCATTGAGCTCAAGCGTCTGCTGGGCCGCTTGAGTGTATTTCTGCGTAACCAGGCTGAGCGGGGTGAGGCCGCCATGGGCAATGCCGAACGCAGTCTGATGCATGGCCTGCTTTACCAGCTAGGACGCAGCAAGGCCGGGGGCGAAAAGTGTAATGCTGTTCGACAGGCCTATGGCCTGAACGAGTTGCTGCCGGACAGCGACCAACTTGCGAGCATCCGTACTCAGATGCGTGGGCCGAACACATCGCTACTGAACACGGTGACAAGGGAAATTCGCGCTGACTTGCATGAGGTGCGCGACAACATCGATTTGCTCATGCGCTCCGGCGAACTGAGCGAAGCGCATACCCAGGAGACTGGGGCTGCACTTAGACGGGTAGGCGCTACTCTGGGCATGCTGGGTCTTGAAGATCTGCAACGGGTCGTCCAGCGCCAGGCAGGTGTGATTGAAGCGGCCCAGGACAAGCCAGACCCCAGGTCCCCGCAGTGGCAGGAAGTTGCCACAACCCTGTTATGGATAGATCACAGCCTCGAACAGATATTGTTGCAGCGTGAGTCGGATACGGATGAGCCAGCGGTCGAGATCGAGCCGGCAGAGGGCAGTATCTCGCCGCAGGAACTGAAAGCAGGATCGGAGGCGATTTTTCGCGAAGCGCAGTCCAACATGGCGCGTATCAAAGAATTGCTGGAGAACTTTGCAAAGAGTGGCGAACCGGGTCAGTTGGCTGATGTATCGGGGCTATTGCACGAGATCAGTGCGGCACTCTCGATGCTCGGTTATCGCGAAGTTTCAGAGTTGATGGTGAGACTGCGTGATGTACTTGGCAAGGATCCACAGGCGAGTCTGGCCGATAACCCCGAGACACAGGAGCGGATAGCCGACGCGATCGCTGATGCCGAAAGGCTCATTGCTTCATTACAGAATGAACACATTGATCAGTCAGCCATGCTGGCGGAACTGCGGAATTATGTCGATGCGCTGGACGGCGCCGGCAAGGCGAGTACCGAAGATGCGATTGAGTTCGATCAGGAAGCCTTCTTCGACCTGCCGCCATTGAACGAAGAAGAAGAGCTGAGTGCGCCCGATGACCTGGGTGAAGTTGAAATCGAAGAGCAGGAAGTGCTATCGCCAGAGGCAGCGTCACCACAGGACCAGATTCGCGAAATCTTCATGGAGGAGCTGGAGGAAATCCAGACAACACTCGCCCAAAGCCTGCCACGCTGGCTTGAGGATCAGGCCGATCTTGCTGCCCTGGGCGATGTACGACGCAGTTTCCATACACTCAAGGGCAGCGGCCGTATGGCCGAAGCCAACGACATCGGGGAGTTTGGCTGGGCGGTTGAGAACCTGCTCAATCGGTGCCTGGAAGCCGATCTCACGGTGACCAAAGAGATTCAGGAACTGGTGGAGTCAGCCGTTGCACAACTTCCAGCGTTAGCGCAGGGCTTGAGCGACGAAACCGCGCTTTCTGAAGAGGCGCGCAGTCTCATAATAGAGGCACATAAGCTCGCCGGTACGGAACCGCCTGCCAGCATCATGGCGGCAGCGACTACGCCAGAAACCCCAGAGCCAGAGGTCGGGCAACCAGAAGAGACAGAAGAAGCGCCCGCGGCCGCAGCGACGCAGGGCGAAGAGGGTGAAGACGAGGACGATCTGGAGCATATTTTCCTGCGTGATGCACTCGGTCAAATGGAGAAGCTGGCGGACTTCTTTACCGAATCAGGGCCAGAACTGGACCCACTGCCCGTACCCCACGATGTGGTACGCGCTTTCCACACCTTGAAATCTGGCGCGGCCCTGGCTGGGCTGCCTGCCATGTCGGCGTTATCCGCGGAGTTGGAACAGCTCTGTGATCATTGCCAGCAACAAGGCGAGCCGATGTCTACGGAAGCCATGCAGATTGTGAAGCAGGCGGGTGAAGGGTTGCTGCAAACCCTGGAAGCCTTCCAGGCCGGTGAGGAATTGCCTGACCTTGAAGGGCTCAGGCATGACGTGTCTGATCTGCGTGACATGCTGGCCATGCAGGAGGCTGAGGCTGAAGGAGCAGAAGAAGATCAGGTCGATCTCATCAGCTTTACCGACGAGGCCTATGCGCTTATCGAGCAGGTCGAGAGTCGCCTGGCGGCACTGGAACTGGAGGCTGGTGACCCGGATGAGCGAGACCGCTTGCTGGCGGGGCTGGAAGCCCTCGGCGCCCTGTCACAGGGCGCCAGCATAGAGATACTCGCGACCCTGGCCGACCGCATGCGTAGCCAGATACAGGCCACAGACGAACTGACCACGCGCCAGCGCGGACTTTACGCCGACCTCGCGCTAGGCATGTATGGGTTGCTTGACGAACTGCGTCAGGGGCGCCGTAATCTGGAGGCCGAAGACCTCCTGGCGATGCTGGAGCAGGCTGCCGAGCCTGATGAGCTCGTCGAGCCTGCCATGACGGAGCAGCCTGAGGTAGAAGTGCTCGAGTCAGAGGTGCCCGAGGCGGCCGACACCGAAACGCTGGTTACTGCGGAGCCCGAGTTGCCGCAGGATGAGCCGACTGCAGAACAGGAAGCGGCGGCCGAGACCGGCTCGCCCGATACAGGCGCGGCCGATCTGGTGGCAGAAGAAGAAGCGGCTCCAATTATTGCAATACCACAAGACGAAGCAGCCGGGATGCCCGAGTCTGTGATGCCGGCCGTCGCCGAAAATGACGAGATGCTTGAACTGTTTCTCGGCGAAGGCGAGGAGCTGCTTGAGGAGATCGACAAGGCGCTGGACGCCTGGGAGCATGACCCCAGCGACAAGGCGCCGGCAGGCGAATTGCTGCGCTTGCTGCATACCATCAAGGGAGGCGCACGCATGGCGGGCGCCGAAACGGTCGGTGATATCAGTCATGATCTGGAGAGTCAGATCGAGGTCCTGCAAAGGGCTGGCGAGTCACCGGACAAGGCCTTTCTGGGTGCGTTGCGCAACGGCTCGGATGCCATGCATGCCCAGCTAGAACGCTTCCGTGCACCGACCCCGGTAGAGCCGCCTACGACAGAGCGCCCGGTCGCAGAGCAGGCCAGTGGAGCGACACCCGCCACCTGGGCCGAGTCGCTTTATTGGGAACCGGAAGTCAGTCAAAAGGCGGCGGCTGCCGGTGGACAGAGCGAAACGGCGAGGGTGCCGGTCGGCTTGCTCGACAAGATGCTCAATGAGGCCGGTGAAATCAATATTTACCGTGGCCGGCTGGAGCAGCAGCATGCCGACCTGGCGAGCCAGCTGGTTGAATTTGAACAGGCGGTTGAACGCTTGCGCGGACTGATTCGAGAGCTTGATAAACAGTCAGATGCACAAGTCCATGCCGGACGCAGCAGCGCTTCGGGTGCAGAAGGAGGCACTGACCGTTATGGCAGCCAGTTTGATCCATTGGAGATGGATCGTTATACCCGCCTGAATGAGCTGTCGCGTTCCCTGAATGAAGGCGCGGCTGACTTGTCCAGTCTGCATGGCCTGATGGAAGAAACCAGCCGCGATGCCGAGACACTGCTGCTGCAACAGGGGCGTGTGGCGACAAGCCTGCAACATGGCCTTATGGATACACTCCTGGTGCCTTTCACGCGCCAGGTTCAGCGCCTTCAGCGCCTGGTGCGTCAGGCCAGCCAGACGCATGAACGCAATGCCCGTATTGAATTCGAGGGTGTTGAGAACGAACTCGATCGCAACGTGCTGGAGCGCATGACGGGGCCATTGGAGCATCTGTTGCGTAATGCGATCGTACATGGGATTGAGACCCCGGAAGAACGCAAAAAGGCCGGCAAGGATGAAGAAGGCGTTTTGCGGATAGCCATTCGGCGCGATGGTACGCAGTCGATCATTGAAGTCTCGGATGATGGCCGCGGACTGGATATGAAGGCCATTCGCAAGAAAGCCGAGGAACGTGGTCTGGTGCCCAAGAAGGCCAAGGTCGATGACGATGTGCTGTGGCAGTTCATCTTCGAGCCGGGATTCAGCACGGCAGATGCACTGACCCAGGAAGCCGGGCGGGGTGTTGGCATGGACGTGGTCAACGCCGAAATCAAGCAGTTGGGCGGCACCATCAGTGTGTCTTCCAAACCCAAGCAGGGTGCACGTTTCCTGATTCGTATTCCTTCTTCACTGGCGATATCAAACTCACTGCTCATCAGGGTTGCCGGTGAGCAATATGCGATCCCGATGGCCAGCATTGAGGGGGTCGAGCGGATCAGTGCCAAGCAGTTGGCTACGGAATTGGCAGACAAGGACAATGCCAAGGGCATCCATTATGGCGGTCAGCACTATCAGCTAATCCGGCTGGAGGATTATCTGGGTGGCGATAACCATGAAGAGGAAGAAGATGAAGTGGATACCACTTCACATCCCATGTTACTGATGCAGGTGGGTGAAAACCGCCTTGCCCTGGTGGTTGACCGGGTCGTGGGGGGGCAGGAGTTGGTGGTCAAGTCACTGGGGCCGCAGGTCAGTGCCATAGCCGGCGTAAAGGGCGGGGCAATATTGGCAGACGGTAGCGTGGTTTTGATACTGGATATCCAGGCGCTGTACCAGGCACAAAGAAGACGTGGACTGGCTGTGGAGCCTATAGCCGCAGCTACCGTAGAGCGCGTCAAGGATCAACGTCCCATGGTCATGGTGGTTGATGACTCAATCACGATTCGCCGCGTCACGGAAAAATTTCTGCTCAGGAACGGGTTTCGTGTCTGCACCGCCAAAGATGGCATGGACGCGCTTCCCAAGCTGCAGACCGAAGCGCCAGAACTCGTGTTGCTGGATATAGAGATGCCGCGCATCGATGGTTTCGAATTCGCGACTTACATGCGTAACAGTGAACAGTTCGCCAGAATACCGATCATCATGATTACTTCTCGAAGCGGTGAGAAACACCAGCGGCGAGCCAAACAGATTGGCGTGCAGGGTTACATGATCAAGCCCTACCAGGAAGAGGCCCTATTAAGCTCAATCAGGGACGTCATGAAGGCGAGCAAGGAAGAAGCGGTCTCAGCAACGACCGAAGATGAAGATGGGGATAAGCAATGAGCGATGCGGGCAGTAATCCATCATCACGTGGCGAGGTATACGGCCAGCTGATTACGCTGGAGGGTGATCTCATGTTACTTCCCGCCGTGGCCGTGAGTGAAGTGGGCCAGATGGAACGCATTGATCTGAACATCGGGTCTCCCTCCTGGCTGATCGGGTTTCGCGATCTGCGCGGCAGGCGTCAGCCGATCGTGGCTGTCGAAGGGCTATGTGGGGGAGAAGTACCACCCAGATCGGCACGCGCACGGCTGGTCGGGGTGCGTTCAGTGCAAGAAGGGGTTGGCTGGGCATTCATCAGCCAGGGCCAACCGCACCTCGCCACCCTGAACCCGGCAGCCATGAAGCCCGAAAGCTTGCGCGATAATGACGATACCGAATTGGTCATTGCCCGTACGCGCATAGCCAACCTGTCTGCCATGATTCCGGATTTGGTGGCCATGGAGAAGCGCATCATGGAAGCCGCCGAAAAAGGCGCGGCCAGCGATGCGGCCAGTGAGCCCTGGTCATTCGGTGAGAACAGCGAATAAGCCTGACGTCGTCTTGCCGGGGTAACGCCGGCCAGGCTTGCAGATTCATGCGTTCAGGAAATCTCCCCAATATGCCTGCAGTACAGCCAGCGCTGCCATGCCGGCGGTCTCCGTGCGCAGAATGCGTGGGCCCAGTGACAGGGGCAGAAAGCCCGACTCGCTTGCCATCGCTACCTCAGCCTCGCTCAGGCCGCCTTCGGGACCGACCAGAAGGGCTATGGAACCCGGCCTGTCAGCGTTCGACAGTGGTTGTTCACTGCCTGGATGCAGTACCAGCTTGAGGTCGTACGACTTGCCCAGCCTTAACCAGTGATCAAGGCGATCCACACTCGCCACTGAGGGCACGACCGTGCGCCCGGACTGCTCGGCGGCACTTTGGGCAATGGCCTGCCAATGCTGTTGTTTACGCACGAGGCGTTTGGTATCCAGTCCCTGGCTGCGTGCCAGCATCAGGGGTTGAATATGTGTGACACCCAGTTCCACGGCCTTGCCGATGCTGTAATCCATGCGCTCGCCACGGGCCACGCCCTGCAACAATGTGATCTGCAGAGAGGACTCCCGATTGATGCTGTGTTTTTCATCAACTCGTACCGTAATCGCTTGCCGTTCTGTAGCTATGACCTGCGCAGCATATTCACCACCCAGGCCGTCGAACACGATGAGAGGCATGCCAATCTGGGTTCGCAACACACGCAATAGATGATGGGCTACTGACCCCTCTATCATTAGCTGCGTGCCAGTCTGCAGGGGCTGGTCCCAGAATACGCGCGGAATGTGGCGGGCCATCCTAATGCTGCTGGCTTTCGCTAGAGGTCTTTAATGAAAATTTTTGCGTTGCGCTGTTGGCTGTAATGGGCCTGCCGCGCCTTTGGCAAGGTTTCGATCTCGGTAGCCGTGAAGTGATGCTCCACAAACCAGTGCGCGGCATGGGTCGTCAGCGCGAATAGCTTCTTGAGCCCCATTCCGCGAGCCTGGCGTTCGACCTGTTCCAGCAGTTGTTCGGCACGGCCCTGCTTGCGGTAATCCGGATGCACTGCCACGCAGGCAAGCTCACCCATACCGTCATCAGCATAGGGGAACAAGGCGCAACAGGCGGTAATCAGGCCATCCCGATCCATGACCAGAAAACTGGGCAGTTCCAGTTCCAGCCGCTCGTGACCGCGTTCTATGAGTGCGCCGTCTGCTTGTAGCGGTTCAATCAGGTTCTGAATACCCGCAATATCGTCAACCTGTGCCTGGCGCATGCAATCGAAAGCCTTGCGCGACACCAGGGTGCCCGCACCATCCCGGCTATACAGTTCCTGAAGCACGGCACCGTCAGCCATGTGATTGACCAGGTGCACGCGGGGTACGTTACGGCTACAGGCCCGCACGGCGTAGTTGAGTAATTCCTGTGCCGCGGAATCGATTACGGGCAGCTGGTTAGCCAGTCGGCTGGCCTCGTCCAGGGTCAGCTGCGCCTCACAGGAAAGCCTTTCCTGCAGACTATCGCCGTCATGCAGGAACACCAGCTTGTCTGCCTGAATAGCCTCTGCCACGGCCACTGCCACGTCTTCCGCCCTTAGATTGAATGTTTCTCCACTGCGCGAATAACCGATAGGAGACAGAAGTACGACCGAACCGCGTGTGAGGAGATCTTCGATTGCCTCTATGTCGATACTGCGAACCTCACCGGTGTATTGGTGATCAATGCCGTTACGCACACCGACAGGCTTGGCTGTTACCAGGTTACCGCCGGCGACATCCAGGCGAGCGCCGCCCATTGGCGTACCAGCCAGGCCACTGGAAAGCAGGGCTTCAATATCCAGGCGCAGGCTTCCCACGGCCTGTTTAACGCAGTCCAGGGCTGCGCTATCTGTCACCCGCAGGCCAGCTGCCAACTGGCTATTCAGCCCGGCCTGCTGCAGGCGGGATTCGATCTGTGGCCGGGCGCCATGCACCAGCACAAGGCGAACTCCCAGGCTGCGCAGCAGGGCAATGTCGTACAACAGGTTAGTGAAACGCGGGCTCAAAGCCGCCTCACCGCCAAAGGCGATGACAAAACTGCGTCCATGATGCGCATGCACATAGGGCGCGGCATTCCGAAGCAGATTGACAAAGGGCTGGTCAGACATGGCAGGGCTCGGTTACCCGGGGCTTATCCCGCTGAAATTATTGGGATTACTCGGGTCTGCGGGCGATTATAAGCAAAATTCGTGAATAAGTCGGGTCAGGAGCTGACGGGTCGGTTCAATGCGGCTGATCGGCAGGCCTTCATCCGGCTGATGGGCCTGATCGATGTCTCCGGGTCCGAGGATCACGGTTTGCATGCCCAATTGATTGAGCAGACCACCCTCGGTGGCAAAATCAACTGCCCCGGCGGGTTGCCCGGTGAGTCGCTCAGTGGCAGCCACGATCTCGGCCCCCTGGTCGGTCTGAAAGGCGTTGGCACCCTCAAACAGGCTCTCGAAATGGATACTTAGTCCGGAGTCCCTGATGGCCTGCTGGGCCCGTAGTTGCAATTCCTCCCGCAGGTCGACAAAGCTCATGCCGGGCAGAAAACGCAAATCCACATCCAGCGAGCAGTTCGCCGGGATGCGATTGGCGCTGTCACCGCCATGAATACAGCCGGGGTTGAGCGTACTGTGGGCAACACCAAAAGCGGGATTCGTCTGGCGGGTCATTAATTCATCGCGGAATTCCAGCAGCGCAGTCAGTACCCGGTGCATGCCTTCGATGGCGTTGCGACCCAGTGCCGGATTGCTGGAATGGCCGGCATGACCCTGGATATGGATACGCTCCATGAAGATGCCCTTGTGACTGTTTATGGGCTTCAGGCCAGTGGGTTCGCCGATAACGGCATGCCGGGCGCGCGGCTTGCCGGCCGCGACCAGCGCGCGCGCGCCATCCATGCCACATTCCTCGTCGGCCGTACCAAGGATGATCAATGGCTCACGCAACGGCTTTTTGCTGAACTGGGCGGCGGCCTCGGCGGCGAAACAAAGAAAAGACTTCATGTCGGAGGTGCCCAGGCCGATCAACTGACCATCTCGCTCTGTCAGCTTGAAGGGGTCGCTGCGCCAGGCTCCTTCATCGTAGGGCACGGTGTCCAGGTGCCCGGCAAGTACCAGGCCACCCTCGCCAGCACCCAGAGTGGCGATGAGATTGCATTTATCCGGCTGCGAGGAAACCGGTTGTAATTCACAGGAAAACCCAATGCCATTCAACCAGTTAGCGAGACACTCAGCGACGGCCCGGTTACTCATATCCAGCTGTGGGTTACTGGCGCTGATAGAAGGCAGCGAGACCAGGGTCGCGATCATTTCCTGCAGGCTGGGAAGGGTCGTCATAGGATTGGGTGTCACAATTTAGCTGCTGACTATAGCGGATTCGTTCGTTACCACCAGTGAGCAAGCACCGCGACGTCGTGGCAGGCTCACAGCTAATTGGGATATTTCGTACAACGATACAGTCCAAAGTGGTATGGCGCCACGCGTAAAGGGCGGTGATAGTCAGACTAACCAGGCTGTACTGGGCCTGTGCTAGGCTCAGTCTGTAGATAGATTGGAAGCCAGAAGTTTCAGCAGGCAGGTTTGCTGAACGAATGGTTATCCGGCCACCAGTACGAGAAGGATAGTGATATGTTGAGGCGACGATTCAGACAGCTCATTCCGGTTCTGCTTTGCCTGTTTACCGGGGTCACTCAGGCCTTTACCTATGTTCCAATGACAGATGAAGCGCTTATGGCGCAGTCACCCGTCGTTGTGTTGGGGCAGATAGTTTCAGCCAGTGACGCCGCTGTGACAGGCGGCCCGGTTACCCGATACCAGCTTGCTATCGAGCAAGTGCTCAAGGGTGAGGTATCGACCAACCAGATTACAGTGCAGTCACCCGGTGCACGTGGCCCGGCTTCGAATACCCACTGGTTCCCGGGCATGCCCAGGCTTGAAGAGGGTGAAATTGTCTTGCTGTTTTTAAGCCCCCAGGAGGGCGGTAGCTACGGCATCATGCAGCTTGGTCTGGGTGTCTTCACACTGCACCGTGATGCCGCCGGCAAGCCTGTCTTCACACGCGAGTTGGCAAACGCGCTGCGGCTGGATGTTGCAGCACCGCTGGCCAACGCCGTGGCTGAAGTGCCCCGCGATGCTGACGTCATGCTCAGCCAGCTTGGTGGTGAGCCGCAGGCGGCAGCACTGCTGGCCAATCAGCGTGTGACTGCCAACTACACGCTTATCAGCGTTCCACCTAGTCGCTGGTTTGAATTTGATCAGGGCCAGGACGTGCCTTTTCAAATGCATAGTTCTGGCCAGCCGCGAATGGCAAATGGGGGAGAAGCAGAGATTCGTCGTGCCCTCAATGCCTGGAACAACGATGCCGACAGTAACATTCGTTATCGCTTCGCAGGCAGAAATAATGCAACAGCGGGCTTTGCCAGTAACGACGGCCTCAACACGATACTTTTTGGTGATCCCAATAATGAGGTCGAAGGCAGTTTTAACTGTACTGATGGTGGGGTTCTGGCGGCCGGTGGCTTCGTATCCAGCGTGGGTACCAGAACCTATAAAGGCACTACCTTCAGTGAAATACAGGAAGCCGACATCATTACCAACGACGGCGCTGGCTGCTTTTTCGCCAGTGCCGCGGGCAAGAACGGGGAAGAAATCTTTGGTCATGAGCTGGGCCATACGCTTGGCCTAGGCCATTCTTGTGGCGAGAGTGACCTGATCGTTATCGATGACTGCACCCTGGCTTCACCCGAGGAGGAGGATGCCCTGATGCGGGCTTACCCTCATGCTGATGGGCGCGGCTCGCGCCTGAGTGCTGACGACAGGGCGGGCATCCTGTTTCTCTATGAAGACACCGGCACGACACCCGTCGATGGTGGCGGTGGTGGCGGCGGAGGCGGCACCAAGAAAAGCAGCGGTGGCGGTGGCGGTGGTTGCTCCGTTGCAGGTACTGGTACAGTCGATCCTACGCTGTGGTTGCTGGGCCTGTTTGCCCTGGCATATATAGCGCGCCGGCGTCGATGGATTGAGCTATAAGCCAAACAGTAAACCCGTCGCGCTGAGCCGCTGGTCAGACGGCCAGTGGTGGCTGGCGCTGCTGGCAGCCCCCCTGTTCTGGATGCTGCTGGCTTCCGGCGGGGTGCCGCTAGTCGGCCCAGACTGGATTTCCGTCCAGCCTGGCGTGTTTATCATGCTGGCGCTGGTTTATCCCGTACTGGAAGAGATAGTCTTCCGCGGCCTCATTCAGGACGGGTTGGCAAAGCGCCTGCAACCCTGGCGCTTCAGCCTGTTCAGCAAGGCTAACCTGCTAACGAGTGTCGCATTTACGGCACTGCATTTTGTGCAGCATCCGCCGATGTGGGCGGCGGGTGTTTTCCTTCCTTCGTTGTTGTATGGGCATTTTCGTGAGCGCCATCTCGGATTGTTCTCCCCCATCTTGCTGCATGCGTTTTACAATGGGGGCTACTTTGCGCTGTTCGGCGCAATCTCCTGACCCTCAACATAAGTCCATGTCATGTCCAGTATTGCCTATCAAAGTCTTGTCGCCAGTCTCAGCAGTCTGGGGTTAGATCAGGAAGCGGCCGAGTATCACGGAATTCTGTGCGGCATGCTCTGCTATCGCGACGACGCGCCGGAAGACCTTGGCCTGGCGGAGCAGGGGCGCGTACTGGACATCGACAGCGGCCCCGGCGGCTGCCTGACCGACCTGCGCCGCGAGAGTCTGCAGCAATTGCAGGAGATGAACACCGAGTTCTCGCCGTTGCTACCGGATGACGATGAGGGTCTGGATGAGCGCGTAGAGGCCCTGGCCCTTTGGTGTGGCGGCTTTATATACGGCCTGGCCACGGCACCCGGATTTAACCTGGAAGGGTTGTCGGAGGACGCCCGGGAACTGGTCAGTGACTTCAGCGAGCTAAGCCGTACTGCCCTGGATGCCACCGAAGCAGAAAGTGACGAGGACAATGAGCGCGATTACGCAGAACTGGTGGAATATGTACGCGTAGGCGCACAGCTGATTTTCCTCGAACTGCGCCAGGGACAATCGCGTCCAGCCCAGGCTGAAGACACGGTGCATTGATGAAAGCTTCGGAACATGCGCGTCGTCGGCACGACCTGCTGGCCAAGGTGGGTCCACAGGCAGTGGCCATTGTCACCGCGGCGCCGGAAACCATTCGCAACCGTGATGTTCATTATCGCTACCGGCAGGACAGCGACTTCCAGTATCTGACCGGGTTCGGCGAGCCCGAAGCGGTACTGGTGCTGGCCCCCGGGCATGCAGAAGGTGAGGTCATTCTGTTCTGTCGTGACAGGGATGCCAGCCGCGAGGTATGGGACGGTCGTCGCGCCGGACCGGAAGGGGCCGTGCGGGATTACGGGGCCGATATCGCCTATACAATCGACGAACTCGAGGCGCAGCTGCCAGTCCTGCTCACTGGTCGCGACCGGGTTTATCACACCCTTGGCGAGCGCGAGGATTTCGATCAGTTCCTGTTGCAGTGCCTGCACGAACTGCGCAGCAAGAACCGCAGCGGCGTGGCGGTGCCAACCGACGTATCGGCCCTGGATCCGTTGCTGCACGAGATGCGGCTGATCAAGTCCGAGGTCGAGATCGAGATCATGCAGCAGGCCGCTACCGTATCCGCGGCAGCGCACCGACGGGCCATGCGGTTCTGCAAACCAGGGGTGATGGAATACCAGCTGGCTGCCGAGATTCATCATGAGTTTGAAATGCATGGCATGCAGCCCGCTTATGGCAGCATCGTTGGTGGTGGCGCAAATGGTTGCATCCTGCATTACGTGGAGAACAACCAGCCGCTGCGTGAAGGCGAACTGGTGCTGATCGATGCAGGCGGGGAGCTGGATTGCTACGCCGCCGACATTACCCGCACCTTCCCGGTCAGTGGCCGCTATTCGCCGGCACAAAAGGCTGTTTACGAGATCGTACTGGCCGCGCAAGGGGCTGCCATTGAGCAGGTGCGGGCTGGCAATGGCTGGGATGCCCCGCACATGGCCGCAGTGCGGCTGCTCACGGAAGGGCTGGTGGAATTGGGTCTGCTCAAGGGCAAGGTCGACGACCTGATCGAAAGCGAGGCCTATCGCCGTTTCTACATGCACAACACCGGCCACTGGCTGGGCATGGATGTGCATGATGTCGGGGCCTACAAGCTGCATGAGGCCTGGCGCAAACTGCAGCCCGGCATGGTGCTTACCGTGGAACCGGGGCTGTACATTGGCGATGACGACGATATCGATCCGCAGTTTCGCAACATCGGTATTCGTATTGAAGACGACGTGCTGGTCACCGATGGCGAGCCCCGCGTGCTGACCGCTGATGCGCCCAAGACCATCGCCGACATCGAAGCCTTGATGGGCACATAACCGTGGCGCTTGATTTTGATGTCATCGTGGTTGGTGGCGGCATGGTCGGCGCAGCCCAGGCTGCCGCACTGGGCCAGGCTGGTTTTCGCGTCGCCCTGATCGAGGCTCGACAACCGCCGCCATTTGACCCGGCAGCCGACGTGGACCTGCGTGTTTCGGCTATCTCTGGCGGCTCGCAGCAATTCCTGGCAAGCATCATGGCCTGGGATGCCATCGCCCGGCAACGCATCAGTGCCTACGAGTCGATGCAGGTATGGGAGCAGACCGGCGCAGGTGAATTGTCTTTTTCAGCGGCGGATTCGGGATTGGCCAGCCTTGGGCATATTGTTGAAAACAGTCTGATCATCGATGCCCTGTGGCAGCAACTCGACACCGTAGAGGTGATCTGCCCGGCGCGGATTGCGGGCCTGAACCTGGAAGAATCCAGTGCCGAAATCAAGCTGGAAGAAGGACGCGTACTGACCAGTCAATTGGTCATCGCCGCGGACGGGGGCAATTCGGTGACCCGTGAGCTGGCGGGTATTGGCTGCTACGGCTGGTCCTATCAGCAGCGCGGCATCGTCGCGCATGTGCAAACGCAGCAGCCCCACCAGGCCACGGCCTGGCAGCGCTTCCTGCCCACCGGCCCGCTGGCCTTGCTGCCGCTGGCCGATGGGCGTTGCTCCATTGTCTGGTCGGCCAGCGATGCCCTGGCTACCGAACTCCTTGACCTGGACGACGCGGCATTCGGGCAGCGACTGACGGAGGCGCTGGAAGGGCGCCTGGGTGAGGTCAGCGTCACCAGCCAGCGCGCGGCTTTTCCCTTACGCATGCAGCAGGCCGAGGCCTATTGCGCGCCGCGGCTGGCCCTGGTGGGCGATGCAGCGCACGTGATCCACCCGCTCGCCGGTCAGGGGGTGAACCTGGGTTTCGGGGATGCGGCCCACCTGCTGGAGGTGCTGCAGCAAACCCGCCAGGCCGGTCGCGACCTCGGCGAACACCGCCGCCTGCGCCGCTACGAGCGTGCACGCAAGGCCGAGGATGCGCTCATGGCAACCGCCACCGATGGGCTCAATCGCCTGTACGCCAGCGACAACCCCTTGATTCAACTGGGACGACGGCAGGGCTCGCGGCTGGTCAACCTGCTCACGCCACTCAAGTCAGCGCTGATTCAGCAAGCCGCAGGCTAGCCACTGCTGGCCACAGCCGTTATAGTCTCGGCTCAACGCTAACGCAGTGCGGGAGAGAACGGGTTTTACGACCCGTCACCGAAGGCGCAACCGCCCGGAAACGCTCAGGTCCACGGACCGCCCTGCAGGGGATTTCACCAGCGAGTGATTCTCCGTGTTGACTCTGGAGAGCGTCGCCATCACGCATGGCCGACCACCGACGGGGCAGGGGTAGCAAGCTACCCTGATCTCTCAGGTTCATGGACAGAGGGGCTACAGTTCAGTGTTGGGCTGTAACCCTGTATGGACCGAGCAGTACCCTGTTATGACTCAAAGAACGGCACTCTATGATCTACACGTCGCCGCCGGCGCCAAGCTGGTGGACTTCGCGGGCTGGGATATGCCCGTGCAGTACAGCTCCCTGATTGAAGAACACGAGGCCGTCCGTAATGCCGCCGGCATGTTCGATGTATCGCATATGACGGCCGTCGATATCCGCGGCCCCCAGACCATTGCCTACCTGCAACGCCTGCTGGCCAATGATGTGGCTCGCCTGGAACCCGGCAAGGCAATGTACAGCTGCATGCTGGCCGAGGATGGCGGGGTAATCGACGACCTGATTACTTATTATATGGCCGATGACTGGTTTCGCACCGTGGTCAATGCCGGCACCACCGACAAGGACCTGGTCTGGATGCAACAACAGGCCGCTGGCTTTGATGTGAGCATCGAAGCCCGGCGCGAACTGTGCATCCTCGCCGTGCAGGGTCCGCAGGCGCGCCAGAAGGTCGCGGATCAGCTCGAATCGGAGCTGGCCCAAACGGTCATGGCCCTGAAGGTGTTCAGTGCCGTTGATCTCGGCGAGGCTTTCGTCGGCCGTACGGGTTACACCGGCGAGGACGGCTTCGAGATCGTGCTGCCGGCCGATGCGGCCAAGCGGCTCTGGCAGCAACTCCTGGAAGCGGGGGTGGCTCCCTGCGGTCTGGGCGCACGCGATACCCTGCGCCTGGAAGCAGGCATGAATCTTTATGGTCAGGACATGGACGAGAGCAAGCACCCGCTTGAATCCGGTCTTGGCTGGACGGTGGCCTGGGAGCCGGCAGAGCGCGACTTTATCGGCCGCGCCGCACTGGAAGCTCAGCGCGGTGCTTCAGCCAACAAGATGGTCGGCCTGCTGCTGGAAGGTCGCGGCGTATTACGCGCCCATCAAAAGGTAATGACGCCCCATGGCGACGGCGAGGTGACCAGCGGCACCTTTTCGCCCACCATGCGGCGTTCGATCGGGCTGGCACGGGTGCCCGCACAGACCGGCGATACGGTCGAGATCGATATTCGCGGCAAGGCCGTGGCAGCACGGGTGGTCAAATATCCATTCGTGCGTAATGGCAAGGTTCTGGTTACTTAAATAAATAGTTTTGAGGGAAAACATCATGAGCAATATCCCCGGTGAGTTGAGATACGCGGCCTCCCATGAATGGGCCCGCCTGGAAGACGATGGCACGGTAACGGTCGGTATCTCCGATCATGCGCAGGAAGCCCTGGGGGACCTGGTCTATGTGGAAGTGCCCGAGGTCGGGCAGACCGTGGCCGCAGAAGAGGCCTGCTGTGTGGTGGAATCCGTCAAGGCCGCATCGGACGTTTACGCGCCGATTGCCGGTGAGGTGATTGCCAGCAACGAAGCCCTGGAAGACCAGCCTGAACTCGTCAATGAAGCACCCTATGAGGGCGGTTGGCTGTTCAAGCTCAAGCCGGATAACGCCGCCGATCTGAACAACCTGCTGGACGCGGCCGGATACGAGTCCTCCCTCGAAGACTGATTGAAAACACTATGCCCTTTATTCCCCATACCGAAACCGATATTCGCGACATGCTCGGTGCCATCGGCGCCGACAGCATCGAGGCACTGTTCGACGAGATTCCTGCCAGCCTGCGTTGCGGCGGGCTGCAGGCCATTCCGCAGGGCCTGAGCGAGATGGCCGTTACGCGGCTGATGCACGAACGCGCTGCCGAGGATGGCCAGCCGCTGTGCTTCATCGGCGCCGGTGCCTACGAGCATCACATTCCGGCAGCAGTATGGGAGATCACCACCCGCGGCGAGTTCTACAGTGCCTACACGCCCTACCAGGCCGAGGCCAGCCAGGGCACGCTGCAGTTGATCTACGAATACCAGACCATGATGTGCGGCCTGACCGGCATGGAGGTATCCAACGCCTCGATGTATGACGGCGCATCGGCGCTGGCCGAGGCGGTGTTGATGGCAGTACGCGCCAATCGCAAATCGAAATCGGCCCGCGTGCTGTTGCCGGCCAGCGTGCACCCCTTCTACCGGCAGGTGGCGCAGAACATCGTAGAGGGGCAGAACATCCAGTTGGAAACCCTGCCGTTCTGCACCCAGGCCGGCACCACGCTGGTCGATTCGCTCAAGCGCTTTGAGGGCGAGGACATTACCGCGCTGGTGATTCCGCAGCCCAACTTTTTTGGTTGCCTGGAAGCCGTGGATGCCCTCACCGACTGGGCGCATGCCCAGGGCGCGCTGGCCATCGCGGTGGTCAATCCGCTGGCGCTGGCGTTGCTGCGGCCGCCGGGCGAGTGGGGTTCGGGGGACGAAAAGGGCGCCGATATCTGCGTCGGCGATGGGCAGCCGCTGGGTGCGCCGCTGTCCTCGGGCGGGCCGTACTTTGGCTTCATGACCTGCAAGCAGCAGTATGTGCGCCAGATGCCCGGCCGTATTGTCGGCCGCACCGTCGATCTCGACGGCAAGCCCGGCTTCGCCCTCACCCTGCAGGCTCGCGAGCAGCATATTCGCCGCTCCAAGGCGACCTCCAATATCTGTACCAACCAGGGTTTGCTGGTCACGGCGGCCACTATTCATATGGCGCTGCTCGGCCCGACCGGGCTGGAAAATGTTGCCTCGGCCAGTCATGCCAACACACGGGCCCTGATTCAGGCCGTGACCGCCATCGACGGCGTGGAGTTGCTGTTTACCGCGCCGACCTTCCACGAAACCGTATTGCGGCTACCCAGGCCGGCCAGCGAGGTGCTGCGGCACATGGCCG
>JBFKKS010000002.1:0-32240 GCA_041630955.1 Nevskiales bacterium | reverse complement strand
CTGGAAGGCATTATTGTCGCATTCCCCAAGTCACTATGACGGGGAGGGAAACATCATGAATATTAAAACACTGCTGATCACACTGGCGCTGGGCATCAGCCTTACCAGTGTTGCCTTAAAGGCAGACGATACCGAGATCTACACCAACCCCGGCGGTGGTGCCTCGGGCGTGCCACTGGTCATGTTCAGCCTTGATTATCGATCAAACCTGAACAGTACATATAACGCCTGTACCAGGATTGGTAGCGGCACCGATGCTGACCCATACTGCTCTGCAGTGCAGTACTTTGTTGATGAAGGCATTGATCCGGTTGCTGAGGGTCTGTCCAGTACAGCAAAGCTGACCCTGTTTGATGCCCTGCGCCTTGCGCTCAAGCTGGTCCTGCAGGAGATTCACGACGTCAAGATTGGCCTCATGTTCAGCCATAAGCATGAGCAAAACGCCGAAGGCCCCAGTCACGGTCATAATGCCACCGGCAACAACCGAAAGAGCAATGGCGGCACCATACTGATGGGCTTCCAGTTGCTGGATCCGGTTGACAACACGACTCGCGAAAACTTCGATAACAAGTTACGTGCCTTAAAGTCATTGACCCCGGCTTCCAGTAACGCTGACCATTCCTATCAGGGGCGGGAAATGTTTTTCGAGTTCTTCCGCTACCTGACCGGCGGGGACGTCTACAACGGACACAATGGCTGGACCGACTTCGAGCAGGGCAACAGCGTAGACAGAAACACCAACATGCGCTGCTCATCGGCAGACCCACTGCTGGCCCTGGCATGCTGGGACAGCAGCATCGAAATCGGCCAAACCACATACAAGGCGGCGCTGGACGGCGTTTCAGATTGTACCCGGGTCTACACAGTCAACCTGTTCTTCGGGCAATCCAATCAAACTGCCGATTCAGACAACGCGATCCAGGCCAGCAGGAATGCTGGCGGCACGGGCGATTCTTCCATCAATACTGACCCCGAAATGATTGCGTTCCTGCACGGCACCGATCTGGGCAGTTTTCTGGCCACGGATCCGGCCGGCCGGCAGAACGTCACCTCCTACTTCCTGTACGACGGCCAGCAACAGAACACCGTCAACGGCTATGCACAGGCGGGCGGCACCGGCAGCGGCATTCGAATCGACGTACCACCCGATGTGCTGATCGATTCGTTGATAACCATTTTCAATGAAATCCTGAGTGTCAGCGCCACGTTTGTGTCGGCTAACCTGCCGGTGAACTCTTTTAACCGGGCCGATGTACTCGACAACGTGTTGTTTGCCTTGTTCCAGCTGGACCCGGATGTCAAACCCAACTGGTCCGGCAACGTCAAGCGACTGCGTAAACAGGACAACGTCGACCCCAACACCGGGGAAACCACCTCGCTACTGGTCGACGTCAATGGCGTGAATGCCGTGGCGGCTGATAACCGCTTCAAGTTTGACGCCCTGACCTACTGGACCGACCCAACCGGTGCGGATGTGGTGGCCGCGGATGCAACCGAAGGCGAGGTGGCAGGCAAGGATGGGCGCTCCGTCGACCGTGGCGGTGCCGGCCAGAAGATTCCGGGCTTTTTGTCTGGCAACCCGGGTGACGACAATAACGATACAGGCGCGCGTAAGCTGTTTACCGAGCCCGATCCAGGCGACTACACCAACGGGTTGCCATCTGACAGCCTGCTGGCCTTCGATGCAGACAGTACGGACACGGATACGGCGGAAGATCTTCGGGCCGACTTCGGCGTGCTGGGTGTGGCTGGCGATTATGATGCCGACGCCGATGGCGACATCGATGATGTCGATCATTCGCTTTCGCTGATGCGATGGCTGCGCGGGCAGGATAGTGGCAATGCCACAGACCGCACCGCGGTCAGGCCCTGGCTGATGGGCGACATTCTGCATTCCCGCCCACTCGTCATCAACTACGGCTCACGTGGCGGCTACACACAAGCCAACCAGGACCTGCGCATCATTACGGGCACCAACCATGGTGTGCTGCATATGTTCAGAAATTCGAACGAGAGCACTGGCAACCCGGACGGTTCCGAGACCTGGGCATTTATACCCCGCGCGACACTCGGGGCCTCCAAGGTACTGCGCCTGAATACGGTTGGGGCCGATCATCCCTATGGTGTTGATGGCCCCGTCTCCGCCCTCATCAATGACGGGTTTGATGGTGAACTCAGTGGTACCGATACCGCATGGATCTATTTTGGCCTGCGGCGCGGCGGCAAGTCCTACTACTCGCTGGACGTGAGCAGCCCGGACACCCCGAAACTGTTATGGACCGTTGACAGCGCCCCCGGCACCGGCACCGAGGAACTGGGCATGACCTTCTCGCCGGTCCGCATTGGCAAGGTGCAATACGGCCCCAATGCAGTCGAGGCGGTATTCGTGGCGGGTGGTTATGACGCCAACAAGGATGCTTCGGGCGTCATTGGCACGGATGACAGCGAGGGCAATGCGGTCTACATACTGAATGCCGAAACCGGTTCGGTGATCTGGAAGGCCGTTTATGACGCCACGCCGGATACGCCCGGCAATACCCGCTTTGAAAGCAGCCAGTTAAAGGACAGCATCCCGGCAGAGATTGGCCTGATCGATGCCAATTCGAACGGCATTGTCGATCGCGCCTATGTGCCTGACACAGGCGGACGCCTATGGCGCATCGACCTGCCTGAGTCGGCCAACTCTTCGGAGTCAATACGACAAAAGTGGTCGATGACCTTGCTCGCAGACCTGGGGCGCCATGTAGAAAATACAGCCCAGCATGACCGGCGCTTCTTCCATGGCGTGGATGTGGCACAGCTGGGTGGTGACACCAGCACCTGGTACATCGCCCTGGGTTCCGGTGACAGGGCGCACCCGAAGGAGACAACGCATGCCAATGGCCTGGCAGTAATCAAGGACAGCTTCACCTATAACGCGACCACGGGCACGCTGGTTGCCGCGCCAGGGGAGCTGCCCATTGAGCGGGCCGACCTGGAAGATATTACCAATAACTGTATCCAGGAAGGCGGCTGTGCCGTCGCGCCGGACCTCACCTACGGCTGGTATCTGGTACTGGGTGAGGGTGCGGGCGAGAAGGTACTGTCTTCTCCGCTGATTGCCAACGACGTCGTCTTTTTCACAACCTATCTGCCCAATAACGGCAATTCAGGCGTATGCCTGCCGGACGAAGGGGCCGGGGTGGCCTATGCCGTGCGTTTGGACAATGGCGGCGCCGCCTTCGACAATGACCAAAGTAATAACGCGACTTGCAGCAATGAAGAAGGGCTATGTGTGGAGGATCGTATATTCGTGCCCGTGGGTGAAATGCCGCCCGGCATTCCATCCGACCCGGTACCTGTGCCCCCGGACAAGACCTTGATTGGCACCAAGTTCAAATCCATTGGCGCAAGCAATACAGAACGCACCTTCTGGTATCAGATAGAAGATGTGGGTGTGCCCAATTAAGTCAGGGATATAAGCAGGAAAAAAAATGGACGCAATAACAAGAACGAATACTACGCCCGCCTCCCCGGCCGAGCTTTGTCGGCCGGGGGCGGGTGGCTTTACCCTGATCGAGTTAATGATCGTAATGGCCGTGATTGCCATACTGGCCGCGATTGCCGTACCCGCCTACCAGGATTATGTACTGAGATCTAATCTAGCCGTTGGCAAACATACACTGTTCGATATCGTGTCTCGACAAGAGCAGTTCTTCACCGATAACAAGCAGTATGCCGACAGCCTGGCCCAACTGGGTTATACAACGACAACCCCCTATTACATCGATAACCAGGGGGCCTACGAAGCGACGGCGGCCGATCGCATCTACCAGATCACTCTGGGCAATACAGGCGGCACCACAACCTACACGGCGACCGCCATACCCCAGGGCAGGCAACTGGACGAAACCAAGTGCGTGAATATCAGCATCACGCAGTTGGGCGTCAAATCCGCCAGCGGTCCCGCAGGAACGGAAAAATGCTGGTAATAACCGGTTTCTGAGGAAACCGCGCTTTCCCAGCTTATTTACTAATAATCAACAACTTCGCGTGGGCCGCCCGGCGCGGCCGGCGTCAGCCGCTTGACAGGATGCCCCCATAGTCCTGAAAGTCTCCTTATCTGTTCTGCTATTGACGGTTAAGGATGACTCGTTTGTACTACAAATCCCTATTGACTTCCCTGGTTTTTGGCCTAGGGCTTTTCACGGCCGCACTGCAGGCCGACGATACCGATATCTATACCAACCCCGGACAAGCGCCTGGCGGCGAACCGTTGGTGATGTTCAGTATCGATTTCAGATCCAACCTGCTCGCCCAGTTTGGCAACTGCAGCCTGATTTTCAATGGCAGCACTTACTGCCCGGAAGCCCAATACTTCCGTGACCGGGGCATCGTGCTTGCCGACGAGGGCATTGATGTCACGAAAAAGCTCTATTTCTTTGACGTGCTGCGCCTGGCCCTTAAGATCGTTCTGGTGGATATCAGCGGCATCAAGGTCGGCCTGATGATGCCCCATTCAGAAACCACCACAGGCCAGTGCCGGGGCGTGGGGCCCGAATTCGGCTGGGGCCGTGCAGCTAACCGTCGGTGCAGCAACGGCGGTTTCATCCTGCAGGGCTTTGAATTGCTCAGCAATACCGACAGCATCGCGCATGACAAATTCCACCGAAAGCTGCTGGCCCTGAAACGCCAGAAAACCGCCGCCACCTGTGGCCCCGGCACCAACTCTGACAGCAGTTGCGCTGACCACAAGTACCAGGGCGTCGAACTCTTTTACGAGTTCTACCGTTACCTGTTAGGCGGCCTTGTCCATAACGGCCATAACGGCTGGCATGATTTCGAAAAAAACAGTGACAGCAGTAACATGATGCGTTGCTGGGAGACGAATACAACAACCCGCGAAGCCTGCTTTGACCGCTCTACTACGGTAGAAGTCGGCACACCAGGTGCCAATGATTTTCGCTATGTCTCCCCACTGACCAGCGCCGGTGATTGCACGAAGCTGTATACCATCAATCTCTACTTTGGTAACTCCCAGGATGGTCAGGACTCAAGCAGCGAGATAGAAGCGCCTCTGGCCCAGGATGGCATGAATATCAGCCTGCCCCGAAGCGATACTGAAAAATTCAGAACCGTCATTGATTTTCTGCATAAAACAGACCTGGCTGATCCCGACCTCGGCACACCTGATCTGTCAGGAAAACAGAACGTTACGTCCTACTTTATCTTTGATGGCAGCAATCAAAATGAAGTAAACGAGCTTGCTCGCGTCGGTGGCACCGGTACCGCCATCAATCTGAAAGCGGATGACCCGCAGATTGTCATCGATGCGCTTAAAAGCACACTCAATGAAATTTTAAGTGTGAGTACAACCTTCGTATCGGCCAACCTGCCCGTTAACGCCTTTAACCGTGCCGAAGTGCTGGATAACGTGTACTTTGCCCTGTTCCAGCTGGACCCTGATAACAAGCCCAACTGGCGTGGCAATATCAAGCGTCTGCGCAAAAAAGAAATCGTCGATCCAGACAACGGCCAGTCGACCAGTCAACTGGTTGATGTCAATGATCTGAGCGCGATCGCAGCAGACAACCGCTTCAAGTTTGATGCACTGACTTACTGGACTGACCCCAATGGCGAGGACGTCGCGCCCACTGATCCGGAGACCGAGCCCTTCATACTCGATGAAGGCGAAATTTCCGGCAAGGATGGACGATCCGTGAATCGCGGTGGTGCCGGCCAGCAAATTGCCGGCTTTTTGTCCGGCAACCCCGGCGATGACAACAATGACACCGGTGCCAGGAAAATGTACACCGAACCGGCGGCCTACCCCAGCAATGGCAGCGCGCCCAACAATGGCACCCCTACCGCGCTGAGGCCGTTCAACGCAGACAGCAGCGATACCACCACAGCCGCCGACTTGCAGGCAAAGCTGGGCGCAGCCGATGTCGACGAGGCACTGAAGATCATGCGCTGGCTGCGCGGCCAGGACAGTAACGACGAAAACATCAACGGTGATGTGACCGAGGTTCGCCGCTGGCTGGTGGGCGATATCCTGCATTCAAGACCCCAGGTCATTAACTACGGCGCCCGTGGGCCCTATACGCTGAATAATCAGGACATACGCATTCTCACCGGGACCAATCATGGCGTCCTGCACATGTTCAAAAACTCCACCCCCAGCGCCACACCCGACGGCTCAGAGGCATGGGCTTTTCTCCCGCTTGAGACCTTAGGGGGTGCAAAAACCCTGCTTCTAAACGAGGTTGCAGCAACGCATCCCTATGGTGTCGATGGTACCGTCAGTATCCTCAAGGATGATGGCAACGACGGCACCATCAGCGGAACAGACAAGGCATGGGCCTATTTCGGCCTGCGGCGCGGTGGCAAGTCCTACTATTCTCTGGACATCAGTGACCCGGATGTGCCCAAAATGCTGTGGTCCGTGAACAGCGACCCGGGTACTGAAACCGAAGAACTGGGGCTGACTTTTTCTTCGGTACGTATAGGGCACGTCCAGTACGGCGCCGCTGCTGTACCTGCCGTCTTCGTGGCGGGTGGCTACGACGTTAATAAAGACATTCGGCCCGGACCCGGCACCCAGGACAGCGAGGGCAATGCGCTTTACATCCTGAATGCGGCAACCGGCCAACTGATCTGGAAGGCTGTGTACGATGCCGCCCCGGCTGCCCCCACCGCGACCCGCTTTGAGAGCAGTCAACTAAAGGACAGCATTCCGGCCGAAATGGGGCTCATCGATGCCAATAATAATGGCGTGGTTGACCGTGCCTATGTGCCCGATACCGGTGGCAGGTTGTGGCGTGTCGACCTGCCTGAGAGCACCTCGGATCTGCGGAATAAATGGGCTGTTACGCTACTGGCCGATCTGGGCCGGTACGATGGCGGCGGCAACCCCAGAGACCGGCGTTTCTTTCACGGTGTTGATGTGGCACAGCTCGGCGGGGACCTGCAGACATGGCATATCGTACTGGGCTCGGGTGATCGCGCCTATCCGAAGGAAAATGTTGATGAAAACAAGCTATTCGTCATCAAGGACAGATTCGCTTTTGACAGCTCGACGGGAACGCTGGTAGACCCGACTGGCATATTGCCCATCAAGCTCAGTGAAAATGAACTGGGTGATATTACGAACAACTGCCTGCAGGAAGCCACTTGTGGTGGCACTCCTCCCGATCTGACCAATGGCTGGTTCCTCAGTTTGGGTGAAACAGCAATTACAGACGGTGAGAAAGTCCTGTCTTCGCCATTGATTGCCAATGATGTCATCTTTTTTACCACCTACCTGCCGAATGCGGGCACTAACCCGGGGGCCTGCCTGCCCAAAGAGGGTGGCGGACTGGCCTATGCAGTGCGCCTGGATAACGGTGGGGCTGCCTTTAACAATGATGAGTCCAATGATGGCAGCTGCAATAACGACGAGGGCTTGTGTGCGCAGGACCGCATTTTTGTCACCACGGATGAGCTGCCCCCGGGCATTCCGACCGATCCGGTACCCGTGCCACCCGGGCAGGTGTTACTCGGGCCCAAATTCAAACCGATTGGTTCAAGCAGCACCGAGCGTACTTTCTGGTATCAGATTGAAGACCCGGGCTCTCCCAACTAGGACAGCGATGCAGGCACCAGCCGTTACCCATACCTCGACCGGAGCGCCTGCTTTAACCTGATCGAGTCAAGATTCGAGTTGGGCGTCATTTCTACCGCCCTGCCCGCAGTGCTCCTGCAGGAAAGGAAAAACACGGGTAACCGCGCCCCTGGCAGCACGGCCAGTTGGCAACATCAGGCCTGAAAAGGCCCTGAGTCAATAATCGGTGTCTGCCCCAGGATCAAATCCGCCAATAGCCTGGCCGAAGCCGGTGCTGTGACGATGCCGCTCCGGAACTGCCCTGCATTCACATACAGGCCCTCTACCTGCGGCATGCGCCCTATGACGGGTATTTCATCGACCGTCGCGGGACGCAGGCCAGCCCAGTGCTTCTCTATGGGTATATCCCGCAACCCGGGCAAGAGGGATGCTGCAAACAAGCTGAGATCCTGTGCGATCGCTTCATCGGTTGCCTGATCGAAACCCGTCTCTTCCACTGTGCTGCCCACGAGCAGCCGGCCATCGCTGCGTGGCACCAGATAGCGCCCTCCCTTTAATACGATGCACTTGAGGCATGCCGCGCCTGATTTGTACAGAATCATCTGACCTTTCACAGGTCGGATCGCCTGTTGCCTGCCCTCCCAAGGCAACAGGGACGATGTCCAGGCGCCTGCTGCCACAACAACCTGCTCACCGCGTACCACGCTGTCTTCACAGACCACCGCCGACACTTTGCCGCGGGTAATCTCCAGTGATCTGGCAGTCGTTCGCTCACGCAGCTCAACCCCGAGCGCGCGAAGGCTCACAACCAGTGCCTGTAGTATTCGAGGGTTACGTAACTGTGCCACATCAGGCAGCCAGCATGCCGGGCCTGAGGCTGCCGGGTTGGTTCCAGCCAGTTCCGGAAAAGCCTTGCACAGGTTGCTCGTCGTCAGGGTTTCAATACGAACCGAGTGCCGGCCTGCCCACTCCACGGCCGAGGTATGCTCGGGGCAGTCCAGCACCAGCATGCCACAGTTGTGCCATTCGCTATCAACCCCGCTGTGTGCCTGAAGCTGGTCGCAGATGGATTCATAGCGGCCTTGACTCCACAGGGCCAAGGTATTGACCGGCTCGGGGTATGTCCACGGGCGCAGTGGAGAAAGAATACCGCCTGCTGCCCAGGAGGCCTCGCCCCCCATGTCTCCACGTTCGATGACACACACGGAGTGCCCGGCCGTAGCCAATTCCCAGGCGGTAAACAGCCCGATGATTCCCCCGCCAATGATGACGGTGTCGTAGTGAGTCGCTGCCAATGCTCGATCAGGCCGTATCGCGTTGCAACGCTCGCGGCAGGGAAAACACTATGTTCTCGGTTCGACCAGGCAATTCTTCAGCGGCCACGCCGCCCAGGGTTTGCAATCTGCCGATCACCTGCTTGACCAGCACTTCCGGTGCCGAAGCACCGGCGGTTACGCCAACTGCATCCGCCCCTTCCAGCCAGGCTGGATTGATGTCTTCGGGGCCATCCACCAGGTAACCAGGCTTGCCGCGCTGTTCAGCGATCTCGCGCAGGCGATTAGAATTGGAACTGTTGCGTGAGCCAACCACAATCAGCACATCACATTTCTCGGTCAGTTCTTTAACGGCATCCTGCCTGTTCTGGGTGGCATAACAGATGTCGTCCTTACGCGGGCCTTCTATCCTGGGGAAGCGTAGCCGCAGGGCATCAATCACCCGCGCGGTGTCATCCATCGATAGCGTGGTCTGTGTCACGTAGGCCATATGCTCGGGATTGTGCGCGTTCATCGTTGCCACGTCTTCAGGGGTTTCCACCAGATGAATATGCCCTCCATGTGCGTGATCAAACTGGCCCATGGTGCCCTCGACCTCGGGATGACCGGCATGGCCGATCAACACTACATCGCGGCCCTCGCGCGCATAGCGCGTCACTTCGATATGGACCTTGGTGACCAACGGGCAGGTCGCATCAAATACGGTCAGATCGCGGGCTTCCGCCTGTTCGCGCACCGCCTGTGAAACACCATGCGCACTGAAGATAACGGTTGCCCCTTTCGGCACCTCATCTACCTCCTCAACGAAGATAGCGCCTTTCTCACGCAGTCTATCCACCACAAAACGATTGTGTACCACCTCGTGGCGTACATAGATCGGCGGTTCCAGGCTGTCTAATGCGCGCTCGACAATCTCTATGGCACGATCAACGCCAGCGCAGAATCCACGGGGGTTGGCTAGTAGAATTTGCATATCAGTAGTCTAGCAGTCCACTAGGACTGCGCTTTTGAGGGGCGTTGCAGGTACATATCCAGGATCAGCAGTCCCGCGCCAGTCACAATCGCCATATCCGCAACGTTAAACGCCGGCCAGTGCCAGGCACCCACATAGAAATCAATAAAATCAATCACATGACCTCGCGCTGCTCGATCGATCACATTGCCCAGCGCGCCCCCCAGTATCAGTACCAGGGCCACTGCCATTACAGGCTCGCCCTTGGGATGCCGCCGAAGCCATACCAGCACACCAACGCTGACGATCAATCCGAGCGTGATAAAGAACAACGGTGAAGTGCCGCTCATAATGCTGAACGCTGCGCCTGTATTGTGCATACGCGTCAGGTTCAGAAATGGCAGTACCGGTATGACCTCGTAAAGATCCATGCCGTTGACAACCAGCTGCTTGGTCACCTGGTCCAGCGCAATCACTGCAATAGACAGCCAAAGCCAGTAGACATTCTTGTATTCATTAGCAAAAGGCATAAATTACCCTCGGGTTGGCTTGTTGATGAGGCAATCCCCGAACTGCTTCTCGTTGCATGCAATGATGGCCTGTGATGATTGTGAACTAGGCATAGGCACGTTGCTCCCCTTTGCCTGCCACGTTTTCTATACAACGCCCGCACAGTTCCGGATGTTGCGCATTGCTGCCCACATCGGCACGGCGATGCCAGCAACGCACGCATTTGTCGCTACTGCTGGCCTGTACCTTCAGAGACAGGCCCTGCAGTTCTGTCGCATCCACATCGGCAGAGCGATCCTCGGCTGCATGCACCCGTGCCTCGGAGGTAATCAGTACGAAGCGCAACTCATCTTTCAGACCTTCCAGGGCCTCCAGCAGAGCAGGCTCACAGTACAGGTCCACCACGGCATCCAATGAAGAACCGATCACGCCTTCCTTGCGGCAGAGCTCAAGTTGTTTCTTGACGGCATCGCGCACCGTCATCACAACCGGCCAGTCCAGGGCTTCCTTTTCCCTGCTCGGCGGCAGGCCATGCCAGGTTTCCAGCAATACTGAATCACTGGCTGCCCCCGGCAGGTACTGCCATACCTCGTCAGCAGTAAAACTCAGCACCGGTGCAATCCAGCGCACCAGTGCATGCGCCAGCTCATACATGGCGGTTTGCGAGGATCGCCGCGCCAGACTGTCAGCCTGGGTGGTATACAGGCGATCCTTGATGACGTCGAGGTAGAAGCCACCCAGATCCACCACACAGAAATTGTGCAGCTTCTGGTAGACCCGGTGAAACTCGAAGTGGTCATAGGCCGACTGTATTTCGCCCTGCATTTCAGCCGCGCGACCCACAACCCAACGATCCAGTGCCAGCATGTCTTCGTCAGTCACACGATGCTGGGCAGGATCAAACCCATGGAGATTGCCGAGCATGAAGCGCAGGGTATTACGAATACGCCGGTAGGCATCGGCGGTGCGTTTCAGGAGCTCATCAGAAACAGCGATCTCACCGCGGTAGTCCGAGGCCGCTACCCACAGGCGCAACACATCCGCGCCCATCTGTTTGACCACCGATTGCGGGGCCACCACGTTGCCCTGCGACTTGGACATCTTGCGTCCCTGCTCATCCACCGTGAAGCCATGTGTCAGCACCGCCTTGTACGGTGCGCGCTCATGCATGGCGACCGAGGTCAGCAGCGATGACTGGAACCAGCCGCGGTGCTGATCTGAGCCTTCCAGATACAGGTCTGCCGGGCCACCCGTTTGTACTGCCGGGTGACTCGGCGGCACGCAGGCATGGACTACCCCAGAGTCGAACCAGACGTCCAGGATATCGGTGACCTTGTCGTACTGGCCTGCCTGGTCGCCCAGTAATTCGGCAGGATCAAGGTCGAACCAGGCCTCCAGGCCTTCAGCTTCTATGCGATCGGCGACTTCACGCATCAGGCGTGGCGTGTCGGGGTGCAGTTCCTGTTCCTGCTTGTCGACAAAGACCGCAATCGGCACACCCCAGCTACGTTGGCGCGAGATGCACCAGTCCGGACGCCCGGCCACCATTTCACGTATGCGGTTTTCACCCCATGCGGGTGTCCAGGCGACCTGGCCGATTTCCTCGACAGCCTTGTCTCGCAACCCTGCCTTGTCCATGGCGATGAACCACTGTGGCGTGGCCCGGAAAATAAGCGGCGTCTTGTGCCGCCAGCAATGGGGGTAGCTATGACTGAGGTTGGCCATTGCCAGCAGCCCATCTCTTTCTTCCAGCGCCTCTACCACCAGTATATTAGCCGGCCATACATGCTCGCCCGCAAACAGTTCGGTGTCCGGTAGATAACAACCGTTACTGCCAACCGGATTGTCCATAGGCAGGTCATTGGCCAGTCCGACCTGATAGTCCTCCTGCCCGTGTGCCGGGGCAATATGAACCAGGCCGGTACCTGCTTCCAGGCTGACATGATCACCATGCAGCAACGGCACCTGCCGGTCGTAGAAAGGATGTTGAAGCTTCAGCCCGATCAATTCGGCGCCTTTGGCAGTCCCTATAACGCGGTGATCATCCACAGCCGCCCGCTGCATCACATCATCAACCAGCTCGGCCGCCACAATCAGGCACTCGGCGCCTGCCTGCACCAACGCATAATCCAGCTCGCTGTGCACCGCTACCGCCCGGTTGGCGGGCAGGGTCCATGGCGTAGTGGTCCAGATAACCACACTCACTTTGCCCTCGCCTGCTGACAGGTCCGCCGGCAGTGCGTCCGGGTTCACCACAGCAAAACGCACATCGATCGCAGGTGAACTCTTATCCTGGTATTCCACTTCTGCCTCGGCCAGCGAGGACCCACAGTCGATGCACCAGTGCACCGGTTTGAAGCCGCGCTGCACATGGCCACGTTCCACGATCCGGGCCAAAGCACGAACCTGCGCAGCCTCGAAGTCGGCATTCATCGTCAGATAAGGGTTATTCCAATCACCAATCACCCCCAGCCTCAGGAAATCCTCGCGTTGCCGTGACACTTGCTTGCTGGCGTACTCGCGACATGCCTTTCGAAAGGCTGCCGCGTCAACCTTCTGCCCAACCTTGCCAACCTTTTTCTCAACCATGAGTTCAATCGGTAACCCATGGCAGTCCCAACCCGGCACATAGGGCGCGTCCAAGCCATTGAGGCGCTGCGACTTGACTACGATATCCTTCAAAACCTTATTGACAGCATGCCCGATGTGGATGTCGCCATTGGCATACGGTGGCCCGTCCATCAAAACGAAACGCTTGCGACCCTCGCCCAGCTCACACATGCGCTCATACAGACCCAGCGCATCCCAGCGCTTGATCATGTCCGGCTCACGCTGCGCCAGATTCGCCTTCATCGGAAAATCAGTGCTGGGCAGGTTGAGGGTATCCTTGTAGTCGCTCACTTCAATCAATCTCGCTGTTGTTTACAGACGCGAACCAGGCACGTGCCTGCGACATATCCTGTTGCATGGCTGTTCGAAGTTCAGCCAATGAGTCAAATTTTTGTTCATCGCGCAAAAAATGCTGCAATGATACCGATAAACGTCGCCCATAGAGATCGGCAGCGTAATCGAACAGATGCGCCTCAAGCAGGCAATTCTCACCCGAGACTGTCGGTCGCACCCCCAAATTGGCAACGCCCGCAATGGCTGGCCTTTCAAGCCCGTCCACGGTGATTGCATACACCCCCAGACGGGGCGCAGGCTTGCGACTTTTATGTCGACCCAGTGCCAGATTTGCAGTGGGAACACCCAGGGTTCGGCCTAGCTGCCTGCCCAGCTGTACACGGCCTGAAATACGGTAAGGCCGCCCCAGCATTACTGCTGCCTTTTCAGGCTGGCCTGCTGCCAATCTTTCACGAATACAGGTGCTGCTAACCCGAATGCCACCCTCCATCACGCTGTCGTGCTGGCTGACAACAAAGCCGTGCAGATCGCCCAGCGTCTGTAACAGGGCATAGTCGCCGCTGCGCTTGCTCCCGAAACGAAAATCATCGCCAATGGCGACATAGCTGGCGGCCACCCCGTCCACGATCACATCCTGCACAAACTGCTCGGCACTGAGACTCGCAAGTCGGCTATTGAACGGCAGGCATAGCACCCGATCAACCCCAAAGCCCTGCAGGTCTTCCAGCTTTTCCCGCAGGCTGGCCAGGCGGGCAGGCGCACCTTCAGGATCAAAGAATTCACGTGGGGTGGGCTCAAACAGCGTCACCAGTACCGGTAAATCTCGGCGTTGGGCCTCGGCGTGCAGACCTTCCAGCACTGCCTGGTGACCGCGATGCACACCGTCGTAATTGCCGATCGTCATGACGCAACCGCGATGCTCGGGACGCAAATTGTGCAAGCCGCGGATAACTTCCATGCGGGAGATTCGCCAAACGAAAAAATTAAGCGCCGATTATACCGGCGCAGCAAGGCTACCGTTGACTCAATTGATTAATGGCCTGGAGCGTGGAACTGCCCGGGACGCAAGCCAAACAGGAACAGCACCAAGAAATAGCTGCCTGCCCCCGATACCAGGAGCAGCAAGAGAAGCCGAATCCGTTCCCACATGCCCATATCCAACCAATGCTGCAGGTCTCCCGCAATTCCGTACAGAACCAGTGCCATCGTTATGTTCGCAATCAATACCTTGGCAGCAAGCTTCAGCCAGCCAGGTGTGGGGCGATAGATAAGATCCGCCCGCAAGCGCCTGAAGAGCAACCCTGCATTGACGAATGCGCCCAGCGATGTCGCCAATGCCAAACCCGCATGCGGGGCAGGCCCATCCAGCGCAATAATGGCCAATACGAAACTCACGTTTAGAACCATGTTCACCAACAGGGCAATAACGCCAAATCGAACAGGCGTGCGGGTATCCTGCCGCGAATAGAACCCGGGCAGCAGCACTTTCACAAGCGAAAAGCCCATAAAGCCCAGTGCATAGGCCATCAGGCTGTAGCGACTCATCAGTACATCCTGATCCGTAAACGCGTTGTAGTGAAACAATGTGGCCAAAAGTGGGCCAGCCAACACAAACAGGCCGACCATTGCGGGTGCCCCGATCACAATAAGCATACGCAGGGCCCAGTCCAGCGTGTGGCTGAATGCGTCGCTGGAGGCCTCGGCATGCCTTGCGGACAAACTCGGCAATATCACGGTGGCCAGCGCAATACTGAATACGCCCAATGGAAATTCCATCAGTCGATCCGAGTAGTACAGCCAGCTCACACTGCCCGTTACCAGGAACGAGGCGACCACCATATCCAGTAGCAGATTGATCTGGGCGACGGATGAACCAAACAGAACTGGCAACATCAACTTGAGGATGCGCTTGACCTTGCTGTGCTGCCAGCCCCAGCGTGGTCTTGGCAGCAGGCCCAACCTCGCCATGAAGGGCACCTGCAGGGCCAGTTGCGCAATACCGGCAACAAACACACCCAGCGCAAGTGCCATCACTGGTTGCTCAAATTGCGGCGCGAACCAGACCGCAGCGCTGATCAGACTGATGTTCAACAAGACCGGCGTCACCGCGGGTACAGCAAAGCGCCCATAGCTATTCAGTACACCCCCAGCGAAGGCGGTCAGTGAAATAAACAGCAGATAGGGAAAGGTAATGCGCAGCATGTCGCTACTGAGCGCGAACTTCTCCGGATCGTCCAGAAACCCTGGCGCGAAGATCATGATAAAAACCGGAGCGGCCAGTACACCCACCACGGTAATCAGCAGCAATACTCCACCCAGAGTGCCGGCAACCACGTCCACCAGCTCTTTAACCTCTTGTTCCTGTTGTGTTTTTGTCTCTGTAAACACGGGAACAAAAGCCTGCGAGAAAGCTCCTTCCGCGAACAGGCGACGTCCGAAATTAGGAATCTTGAAGGCAACCAGAAAAGCGTCCATGCCGGCACTGGCCGCAAACAGGGTGGCAAACAGCACGTCGCGCAACAGCCCCATAACCCTGGAAATCAGGGTCATTGCGCTAACAACGATGGTGGAACGAATCAGGGTTTTTGGCATAGAGATCCTCAACTCGCGGCATCATACATTAATCAACCGTACCTAATAGTCCAAAAACCAGTGACAAAAAGCCGGCTTGGCATTGACAAATGGGCCCCGGATCAACAAAATACGCGCCCTCTAGTGTCCTCTCGAAGGACGAAACCCGATTCAGGAGTCGCCGTGGCGAATTCACCCCAGGCTAAAAAACGTGCCCGTCAGGCAGAAGACCGTCGTCAGCACAACATGGCTCAGCGCTCTGAAATGCGTACAGCCGTAAAGAAAGTAGTTAATGCCATCAGCGCAGGCGAGAAGGAAGCGGCTGCCGACGCCTACAAGACGGCTGTCCGCAAGCTCGACATCATGGCAGACAAAAAAATCATTCATGCCAATAAGGCTGCACGGCACAAGAGCCGTCTGAATGCCCAAATAAAGGCAATGGCTTAACCCATAGGCCGCCTATAAAAAACCCGCCTGAAGGCGGGTTTTTTTATTACCGTTTCCATCAACAGCTTATTCCGACAGCACCAGGTTATCCCGGTGCACCAGTTCGGCATCACCGGGGTAGCCCAGGATTTCCACAACAGCATCACTTGCCTGACCGAGTAATTGCTGCGCCTCACGCAAATCGTAGTTCACCAGACCGCGCGCAACCTCCGCCCCTGCCGGATCAACACACAGAACCAGGTCACCGCGTTTGAAGTCCCCTTCAGCGGCTGTCACACCAACGGGTAAGAGGCTACGCCCTCCCTGGCGGAGAGCACTGGCCGCTCCCGCGTCAATGGTCAAACTACCACGCGGCCTGGCCAGCCCAGCTATCCAGCGCTTACGTGCAGCCAGACGGCGCCTGCCTGGCCTCAGGAGCGTACCCACGGCCTCACCGGACGCAATCCGCAGCATCACGTCTTTCTCACGCCCATCGGTGATGATGGTATGCGCGCCTGACTGGGCGGCCCATTCTGCCGCGGTCACCTTGGTGCGCATCCCGCCCCGCCCTAATGCACCGGCACTGCCTCCGGCCATCTTTTGCAGCGCTTCATCGTCTGCACGCGCATCCTCGATCAACCTGGCATCAGGATGCCCACGAGGGTCCTTGTTATACATGCCTGCCTGATCGGTCAGCAGCACCAGCAAATCCGCCTCAATCAGGTTCGCCGTCAACGCAGCCAGCGTATCGTTATCTCCCAGCCGGATTTCGTCAGTAGCGACGGTATCGTTTTCATTCACGACGGGCACGATGCCCAGCTCGAGCAATGCCATCAACGTACTACGCGCATTCAGGTAACGGCGACGATCGCGCACATCTTCATGGGTAAGCAGAATCTGGGCTGTATGCAGGTCGTGATGACGAAAGCGGCTCTCCCATGCCTGGATCAGGCCCATCTGGCCAACTGCAGCTGCCGCCTGCAGCTCGTGCACGGTGCCAGGGCGCTGCTTCCAGCCGAGGCGCACCATGCCCTCTGCCACCGCACCGGAGGACACCAGCACCACCTGGTGTCCACGAGCACGCAGCGCCGCTATCTGGGATACCCACCCATCCATATGGGCCTGTTCAAGCCCACGTCCCTCTGCGGTAATCAGGGAACTGCCAATCTTGACCACCCAGCGCCGGGTAGCGGCGATCTCAGTGTGTATTGCTTTGGCTGCTGACATGCTTATTCGTCCTTCCAATCCCCATCCGGTGACTCGTCGAGCACTGGTTTTACATCCTCAAAGCTCACCTCGGCCTCGGCCAGCCGGTCCTCGGCCAGCACCGGGTGCGCATCAAGCCAATTCATCGCATCCTGCAATAGCGGTTGCAGGCCGTCTCCGGAGATTGCAGATATACGGTACACGGGTCCTGACCATGCCAGTTCCTCAACAACGGCAGCCACTGCCTCATCTGAGCTGGAGTCCATCTTGTTAAACACCAGCCAGCGTTCGCGCCCCGCCAGATCTGTGCTGAATTCGGTCAGTTCATCCTCTATCTGCCGTATGCTGGCCGTCACATCGCTGCCATCGATAGGCGCCGCATCAACGACATGAAACAACAGACGAGTACGCTGGGTATGCTTAAGAAAGCGAATCCCCAGACCCGCGCCACTCGCAGCCCCTTCGATAAGGCCGGGAAGGTCAACCAGGGTGAAGCTACGGAGTCGCCCAACCGATACCACTCCCACCTGCGGATGCAGGGTCGTGAAAGGATAATCTGCAATCTTGGGACGTGCGGCAGACACGACACTGAGCAGTGTTGATTTCCCCGCATTGGGCAAGCCCACCAGCCCCACATCGGCCAATAACTTCAGTTCCATGCGCAATTCACGCTGCTCACCGGGTGTGCCGGGCGTCGATTGTCGTGGCGCACGGTTAGTGCTGCTCTTATAGCGCGTATTGCCTAGCCCATGAAACCCGCCCTGTGCCACCAGGAGGCGTTGCTCATGTTTGGTCATGTCACCAACCAGCTCGCCGGTTTCGACGTCGTAGATCACCGTCCCCACAGGCACTGGCACGAAGCAGTCCTCACCGCTACGCCCCGTACGTTCACGCCCCATGCCGGGCTGACCATGCTGGGCACGATAAACCTTGGTGATGCGAAAATCGGCCAGCGTATTGAGGTTTTCATCGGCGACCAGATAAACACTACCGCCGTCGCCACCATCACCCCCGTTGGGTCCGCCCATGGCGATGTATTTTTCACGCCTGAAACTGACACAGCCAGCACCACCTTTACCGGCTTCAACCCGAACCTTGGCTTCGTCTACGAATTTCATGGCGCTATTCTCATTGTTTCGGCGGGTACAAAAAAGCCCCGCGCGTGGCGAGGCTTTTTCTATATCGTCAAAGGAGACGATCTATTCGGCTATCACGCTCACAAAAGTGCGATTACGCGGACCTTTCACATCGAAGCGCACCTGCCCGTCTGCCTTGGCAAAGATCGTATGATCCTTGCCCAGTCCGACATTGTCACCGGCATGGAAATGGGTGCCACGCTGACGAATGATAATATTGCCAGGGCGTACAGTCTCACCGCCGAAGCGCTTTACGCCCAGTCGTTTTGACTCTGAATCGCGACCGTTCTTGGAACTGCCGCCGGCCTTTTTATGTGCCATCTAGGTAATCCTTTTTTGCTGAGATCAGTCAACCAGACTAGCTGGCGCTGATACCTGTGATTTTAAGTTCGGTGTAATCCTGGCGATGGCCCTGGGTACGGTGGTACTTCTGGCGACGCTTGAACTTGATGATCATGACCTTATCACCACGCCCGTGCCCGGCGACTTCAGCCGTCACCTTGCCGCCATCCACGTAAGGCGCACCTATCTTAACGGTATCACCATCGCTGACCAGCAGAACTTCGTTCAACTCCAGGGTTGACCCTGCCTCGGCGTCCAGCTTCTCCACGCGCAGGACATCTCCCTCGCTGACGCGGTACTGCTTACCACCGGTTTTAATCACGGCCTGCATGATCACTCTTCTCCAAAAAAACACAGGCGCCGCGAGTGCGACGCCTTCTATGAAATAGGCGCGGAATTGTACTGATACACAGGCTGCTGGTCAACAACAAGCTGAGAAATCTAGGCCAGCGCTACCGATTTGATCTGGGCATACACTGCCGTGCCGGGTTGCAGTTTCAAATGCCAAACTGAGCGCCGCGTAATCCGGGCCAATAGCACTTGCCCTGCCACATCCAAGCGCAGCATACACTGTCCCGGCAGGGTCTCGACAATTTCGGTGACATTTGCAGGCAGAATATTCTGAATACTGCTGTCCGAGGCATGACTCAGGGCAACACTCACATCCCGCGCCCGAATGCGAAGCCGCAACAGCGAGCCAACCTCAACAGACTGCTTTGAAAGAATAATATCGCCAAACGGGCCGTTAACCAGGGTTGTCTTCTCTGCCTCGTCGTGACCTGTGACATGCCCCTCGAGCAGTGCCTCGGCATCAGGCTCCCGGGCCAATGGAAGATCGAGGCGGGTCAGCATTTCCGCGACCGGGCCCTCTGCCACGATTTGCCCCGCCTCCATCAACAAAAGCCTGTCAGCCATCCTCGCCACCTCGTCTAGTGCGTGGCTGACATAGAGCATGGCCAGGTCATGCTGGCCTCGCAACTGTTCAAGACATTGCATGACTTCTCGACGACCTGCGGTGTCCACTGCAGCCAGCGGCTCGTCAAGCATCAGCAGGCGTGGATTCGACACCAGTGCCCTGGCGATAGCCACACGTTGCGCCTCACCGCCGGACAGGGTCGTGGGCATGCGGTCCAGCAAGGGCGTGATCCTCAACTGCCCCGCCGCTGCCGCCGGTGTAATCCGCCGCTCGTTCAAAGGCGTTCGCTGCCAGGCGTAATCCAGGTTCGCGGCCACGCTCAGGTGAGTAAACAGGCTGGGCTGTTGAAAAACCATGCCCACCCCACGTTTTTCAGCAGGCAGCCTGATCGAGCGACGCGTATCAAGCCAGCACTCGCCCTGCAGATCAATGCGCCCTCTGCAGGCTGGTTCCAGGCCGGCAAGGCAGCGCATCAAACTGCTCTTGCCAGCCCCGGATGGGCCGATGATCCCGATCACCTCACTGGTTGCAAGATCAGCCTTCGCCTGCAGGCTAAAGCCCGGGCGCCGCAGGGTCACGTCAAACGTCAACCGCTCAGTCATGATCCGAGGACTGGTAAGAAATGCCGGTGTTTGCGCGCCAGCTGCCTTGCAACCGGTATACAAAACCAAGGATCAGGGCGGCAACAATCAACAGCACTACCGACAACCCATGGGCCCGCGCATATTGCATGGTCTCCACGTGTTCGTAGATGGCGACTGACAATACTCGTGTTTCCCCTGGGATATTGCCGCCCAGCATCAGGATTACGCCGAACTCGCCAAGCGTGTGCGCGAACCCCAGTGCCGCCGCCGTAATGAGCGTGCGTCTTGAAAGGGGCAGCACGACGCTCACGAACCGGTCCCAGGGGCCTGCTCGCATGGTTGCAGCGGCCTGTAATGTGCGTCGATCCAGGCCGGCGAAGCAATCATGCAGTGGTTGCACGACAAACGGCATGGAGTACAGCACCGATCCGATTACCAGTCCTGTAAAGCTGAAGGCCAGACCCAGCGGACCAAGCGAAAGCAACAGGTAAAAACCCAGTACGGTTGGCGGCAACACCAACGGCAGTGCAACAACAACCTGCACCAGGCTACGGATGGGTGAACGACCCTGAGCCAACCACCAGGCAACCGGCATGCCAACCAGCATCAGGATAAATGTACTCACCAACGCCAGTTTCAGGGTTACCCAAAGCGCGATCAGGTCATCGGGTTGCAGCACACTCAATTCCCTGCCCAGCTACACAAGGGGAAGTCAGTAATCAACAAAATCCACTTCCGGCAGGTCGTAACCGGCCGTCCTGATGATCAAGCGCCCTTGTTTAGACAGACAGAAATCCAGAAAGGCCTTTGCCTCCTCCTGCAATTCGCCTTTTACGACAACCGCCTTTTGAAGGATGGGCGCATGCATTCTGTCAGGCACATGCCACATCACTTCAGGGTGCAAGTCGTCCTCGTGTTGAAGCACCTGGGAAAGGGCCACGAAACCCATATCGGCGCGACCGCTATTAACATACTGATAGACCTGACTGACATTTTCACCGCGAACAATCTTGGGCCGCACAGCGTTAACCACGGACAAGCGGCGTAGGACCTCGCTCGCCGCTACACCAAAGGGTGCCAAATCCGGGTTGGCAATAGCCAAATGATTAAACTCCCCTTCCCGCAAACGTTTGAGCGCAGGCTTAAACCCCGTTCGAGGCGCCCACAAGACAAGCTTGCCCAGTGCGTAAGCATGCGCCGGCCCATGCGCCTTGCCTGTCTGAACCAGTTTGTCGGGACGCGCTGCATCCGCGGCAAAGAACAGGTCAAAGGGTGCGCCGACCTCAATCTGGGCATAGAGCATGCCAGTTGATGCAATGAGCGGCTGTATACGTAACGGGTGCTCTTTGGAATAGGCGTCGACAAGCTTGTTGAGCGTGGGTGCAAAATTGGCCGCCACAGCTACGCGCAAGGTCTTTGACATCTCTGTCTGCGAGCGTTGCCCACAGGCAGTGACCATCAGAATCAGCAGCAATAATACTAGCCGAAACATGGTGTTACCCCTGCAGCGGCTTTGCAACCGGTGCCCGGTCGAATTTCATCAGCAAGGTTGGCAGAAACATGAGATCGAAAACCAACGCGATGATAATGGTCATGCCAACCATCGTTCCCAGCGAAGAATTGACACCGAAATGGGAAAGTCCCAATACGAAGAACCCGGCTGACAGGGCAACAGTGGTAACCAGTAACGCCGAGCCAACTGTGCTAAACGCATAACGTACCGATTCAACAGCATCGCGACCCATTTCACGTCGCGCCCGTAAGTATTTGGACAGAAAGTGCACCGTGTCATCCACCACGATTCCCAAAGTGATAGAGAACACCGCCGCCACGGCCAGGTTCACCTCGGCAACGAATGCGCCCCACAGGCCAAATGAAATACCGGCTGGAAACGCATTCGGAATCAGCGACAACAAACCAAACTTCCATGAACGCAGAGCCACAATCAGCGTCAGCGATATCAACACTAGCGCCACCAGCGAACCATCAATCATGCTGTAGATATTGTTTTGCCCGATATGGGCAAACATCATCGACACACTCGAGCCTGTTGTCACCAACTCAGGTGCATTGGCACGCAGCCATTGGGTAGCACGCTCATCCAGATCAATCAGACCCTGGGCCTTCAAGCCCTTGGCACGCGCAGTAACACGCAGGGCTGACTTATCAATATTCACCTGGTTATTCAGGTCCAGACCAAACGGCAACGATAGCTCGTACAAGAGCACGTACTGGGCTATCAGTTCGCGTTCATCCGGAATGCGGTACCAGGCGGGGTCATCACCGTGCAGGTTCATGTTAAGCCGCTTGATAATTTCGGTGAAACTGTCGACGTGCGTCACCTCGGGCTGCGCCAGGTACCAGGTCGCGAACGCATCGACCTTTTTGAGATAGTCTGGATCATGAATGCCACCGGATTCGCCCGAATTCAGCGAATAGCCAATGGTGTCCAGGCCCGTCAGGTGTTCCTGGGTGAAGTCACCGGCCACCCGTAGTGGAATGGTGTGGTCAAAATATTCCAGGGTGTCGTCATTAAGGTCGTTGCGCGGAATGAAACTGAAAATCACCGCCACCACCACGATTGAAATCCAGAAAATCGGTTTCTGAAAACGGATCACAAATTCGGCCATCTGCTCGGCGGGTAACGGGCGCTCAACTGGACCCTTTACCTTGTGCGGCAGCCACAGCATCACGGCGGGCAACACCAGCAGCGTCATGAGCCAGGCACCCATTACACCGATCGCAGCCACCGTTCCCATTTCCCGAAACGGCGGCGAGTCGCTGAAATTGATACTCGCAAAACCGATTGCGGTGGTCAGGCTGGTCAGAAAGACCGGTTGCATATTGATCGCCATCGCATGCTTCATGGCGGTCACCTTGTCATTGCCCTTGTGTACTTCACGCAGGTAAATGACAAGAATGTGCACGGCATCACAGATCGAAATGGTCAGGATGATCGTCGGAGCGGTCACGTTTACCTGATTAAAGGCAAAACCGATCCAGCCCATTGCCCCCAGTGTGAGCGCGATACTGACAATAATAATGACAATGGTTGTGACTGTGCCGGCAAACGAGCGCAGGAACCAGGCCAATAGCACCAGTACCAGCACGAACATGATGGGCATCAGTGTCTTACTGTCTGACTGCGAGGATTCATTAAACGTCGTATTGACGATGACCACCCCGGCCAGATAAATCGTTACACCCTCGTACTTTGCCTCCATGCGCTTGGCCAGGTCACGCACCTGCTGGGTGACCTCTGCAATCATCAAATCACGCTCTGCGCGATCCTCCGGCATTTCCAGGCGCACGTTCACGGCTGTGACGTGTCCCTTGCTGGACACCACGTTATTCACCAGCAGTGGCTCGCTCAATGCGATCTGCCTGGCCCGCTTGAAATCCTCGGCTGTCATCGTCGAGGGGTCCCCAATCAGGTCCTCGACAATGAGGTCATCCCCCTCGCCACGCGTGTGCTGGAAGTTGGCGACTGAATCCACGCGGATAGAATGAGAGATCAGCCAGCCCTGCTCGGTCAGTTCCTTCACCAGCGCCATGGTATGCGGCTCGAATACTTCCCCAGAATCGGGCGCAATAATGAACAGGGCGTTATCGCTTTTGGTGTATTCGTTCTGTAGTGCGTCGTACGCGACTAACTGTGGGTTATCGTCGTCGAAAAAAAGCTCGTAGTCCGATTCGAAATACAGGTTCTTGGCGCCATAAGAAGTGGCCAGCACAATCGCAATGCCGACAAAAAACAGCCAGCGGCGCTGATCCACAAGCCAATTGGCCAGGTTTCCGTTCACTTTATTCCCCCTTCCGTCGCGCCTTGAAAAATTCCCTGAGCAGCACACTGCATTCCTCAGCCAGTACGCCGCCTGTCCATGCAGGCTTATGATTCAAACGCGGTTGTGATATCACATCATAAACCGAGCTTACCGCCCCCGCCTTGGGGTCGAGTGCGCCAAATACCACCCGTCCCACGCGCGCATGAACAATAGCACCGGCGCACATGACGCAGGGTTCGAGCGTGACGTAAAGCGTGCTACCCGGCAAGCGATAGTTATCCAGGACCTTGCCAGCCGCACGCAAGGCCACTATCTCGGCATGGGCGCTTGGGTCGCTATCTGTAATAGGTCGATTAAAGCCTTCCGCGATGAGCTGATCATCTTGCACGACCACCGCACCCACCGGCACCTCTCCCGCAGAAGCAGCCTGTTCTGCCAATTGCAGTGCATGACGCATCCATCGTTCGTCGGAATTATTCAACGATATCCCCCTCACATCCCGCTGACAGCAGTCACCCTGGCTATTCACCCAAGGCTAAGACACGCGCATGGGTCGTACCGACAAGTTTCAGAGCTGCCGCGCCTATTCCCACTCAATCGTCGCTGGGGGTTTGCCAGAAATGTCATAAACGACCCGTGAAATACCATCAACTTCATTGATAATTCGTCGCGAGACCTCATCAAGGAATTCATACGGCAGATGTGCCCAGTGGGCGGTCATGAAATCGATAGTCTCAACGGCCCGCAGCGCGATCACATGCTCGTAGCGCCGTCCATCCCCCATCACCCCCACACTCTTGACTGGTAGAAAGACGGCAAAGGCCTGGCTGACGCGGTCATACAGCCCATGCCGCCGCAGCGCTCCAATGAAGATATCATCGGCCAAGCGCAGTTTATCCGCATAGTCCTTGTGAACTTCACCGAGAATGCGCACCCCGAGCCCCGGCCCTGGAAACGGGTGCCGCATGATCATTTCCTCGGGCAGGCCAAGTTCCAGCCCTATCCTTCGCACCTCGTCCTTGAATAATTCGCGAAGCGGCTCGACCAGTTTAAGGTTCATCTTCTCCGGGAGGCCGCCTACATTGTGATGCGATTTGATCACATGGGCCTTGCCGGTCTTGGCGCCAGCAGATTCGATCACGTCCGGGTAGATGGTGCCCTGGGCCAGGTAATCAATGCCGGTTAATGACTGTGCCTGCTCATCAAATACATCAATGAACAGCCCGCCGATGATCTTGCGTTTGGCTTCCGGGTCCGCCTCTCCGGCAAGACCGTCCAGAAAGCGCTGCTCGGCATTGACGCGAATCACCTTCACGCCCATATGCTCAGCAAAAGTGGCCATCACCTGATCACCCTCATGCAGGCGCAGCAGGCCGTTATCAACAAATACACAGACCAGCTGATCACCGATCGCGCGATGCAGCAAGGCCGCCACCACAGACGAATCCACTCCGCCAGATAGCCCCAACAGTACTTTGCCATCGCCGACCTGCTCACGTACCCGCGCGATCAGGTCTTCGATGATCTGCCCCGGTTCCCAGGCAGCTCCGCAGGCACAGATATCGTGCACGAAACGGCTCAGGATTCGCTCACCCTGCTTGGTGTGCGTAACCTCAGGATGGAACTGCAAACCATAGAAATGTCGTGTCTCATCCGCCATACCGGCATTCGGTGCCGAATCGGTACTGGCAATGAGCTTAAAACCCTCAGGCAGCTTTGAAACACGATCCCCGTGGCTCATCCACACATCCAGCAGGCCATGACCCTGCTCGTTAACGTGATCCTGTATATCGAGCAGCAACCTGGAATGTCCGCGTGCACGCACCTGGGCATACCCGAATTCGCGATGACCGGACGACTCAACTGCGCCACCTAACTGGGCCGCCATGGTCTGCATGCCATAGCAGATGCCCAGTACCGGCACACCAAGATCAAATACAACCTGCGGTGCGATGGGCGGAGTGGCCAGCACATCGCTGCCAAGCACAGACTCCGGGCCGCCTGACAGAATGATGCCTTTTGGAGCAAAGGCCCGTATGTCGGCCTCATCCATATCCCAGGGGTGAATCTCGGAATACACCCGGGCCTCGCGCACACGGCGGGCGATGAGCTGGGTGTACTGTGAGCCAAAATCAAGGATTAATATCTTGTCGGCGTGAATATCAGTCACTTCTGTCTCGATCCTTCAGGTTGTTGCGAGCTGTCTCGCCGACAGGGTCAGGCCCCGGAACGGTAGTTCGGTGCTTCCTTGGTAATCGTCACATCGTGAACATGACTCTCCCGCATACCCGCAGAGGTGATACGCACAAACCTTGTATTGCTGCGGAAATCATCCATATTCGAGCAGCCTGTATAGCCCATGCTGGCACGCAGCCCCCCAACCATTTGATGAATGATGGCGGATAACGGACCCTTGTAAGGAACACGGCCTTCGATACCCTCGGGCACGAGTTTTTCAACGCCTTCGGAACTATCCTGAAAATAACGATCCGATGAGCCTTCCTCCTGTCCCATCGCACCGAGCGACCCCATGCCACGGTAAGATTTGAATGACCGCCCCTGAAACAGCTCGATCTCGCCGGGCGCTTCCTCGGTACCGGCGAACAGGCTACCGATCATGACCGTGTAAGCCCCCGCAGCCAGCGCCTTGGCAATGTCACCCGAGTATCGAATGCCGCCGTCAGAAATCAGCGGAACCCCAGTGTCCTTGAGTTCGTTGCTGATATTCATGACTGCAGATACCTGCGGCGTACCGACACCGGCTACTACGCGGGTGGTGCAGATAGAGCCAGGACCGATACCCACCTTGACCGCATCAGCCCCCGCATTAACCAGTGCCCTTGCCGCATCTGCGGTTGCGATATTTCCGCCGATGACCTGCAAATCCGGAAAGTGCTTTTTGACCCAGGCAACACGATCAAGCACACCCTTGGAATGGCCATGTGCCGTATCCACGACCACCACGTCAACACCCGCCTCCGCAAGCGCGGTTACGCGTTCCTCAGTCCCTGAACCAGTACCCACTGCAGCGCCTGCCAGCAGGCTGCCTGCCTCGTCCTTGCTCGAAAGTGGGTTATCCGTCGATTTCTGGATGTCCTTGACCGTGATCATGCCGCGTAGCTGGAACGCGTCGTTCACGACCAGTACTTTTTCAATACGGTGTTTATGCAAAAGCGCGATAATCTCTTCACGTTCCGCCCCTTCACGCACCGTCACCAGGCGATCTTTGGGCGTCATGACCGTCGTCACCGGGTTGCCATAGCCCGTTTCAAAGCGCAGATCGCGACTGGTCACGATTCCAACCAGGTCACTTCCATCGACCACCGGCACACCAGAAATATTATGCGCACGCGTCAGATCCAGCACCTCACGGATCGTCGTTGTGGGCGTAACAGTGATCGGGTCGTTTATGATCCCCGATTCGAATTTCTTGACACTGCGTACCTGGATCGCCTGAGCCTCCAGGCTCATGTTCTTGTGGATGATTCCAATACCGCCAGCCTGCGCCATGGCGATAGCCAACCGCGCCTCGGTGACGGTGTCCATGGCGGCAGAGAGTAACGGGATATTCAGGCGAATGCCGCGCGTTAACTGGCTGGCCAGCTGCACATCACGAGGCAAAACAGCCGAGTAAGCGGGCTGCAGTAGTACATCATCGAACGTCAGCGCTTGCTCGAGAATACGTTCACTTTGAATGCTGTTGTCTGACATAGTCCGCGCGCCGACGAAAAGTTAACGGGGCATTATACAGACGCGCTCAATCGCATACACTGCTTACATGAATTCCGCCCCGGTAACAGGCGACGACCGCCTCATCTACAGCGTCTCCAGCCTGTTGCAGGAGGCCAAGGATTGCCTCGAACTCAGCTTCCCGCTGCTATGGGTAGAGGGTGAAATATCCAATTTTTCGAGCCCGGCGTCCGGCCACTGGTATTTCACACTCAAGGACAGCAAAGCGCAGATTCGGTGCGCCATGTTCCGTAATCGCAATCGTCTTGTTGATCTCAAACCCGAGCAGGGGGCACAGGTACTGGTACGAGGCCGTATAGGCCTGTATGTGGCACGCGGTGAATTCCAGATGGTTGTTGAGCACATGGAGGATGCCGGTGCCGGCGCACTACAACGCGCCTTTGAGCTACTCAAGGCCAAACTGCAGTCAGAGGGGCTGTTTGCTGCAGAGTACAAGCAGCCGCTGCCGGACAAGCCGCGCTGCATTGGCGTGATTACCTCAGGCACCGGCGCAGCCATTCGCGACATTCTGAGTGTTCTCAAGCGTCGTTACCCCATGGGCCAGGTGATTGTGTACCCCGTAGCGGTTCAGGGTGAGGCCGCCGCACCAGCAATCGTTGGGGCACTTGAAACAGCCACGCGCCGTAATGAGTGTGACGTACTCATTCTTGCCCGGGGAGGCGGTTCGCTGGAAGACCTATGGGCTTTTAACGAAGAGACAGTAGCGAGGGCTATTCATGCCTGCCCTATTCCAACCGTAACCGGTGTCGGTCATGAGGTTGACTTCACCATTGCCGATTTTGTTGCTGACCAGAGGGCGCCTACGCCATCAGCCGCAGCAGAACTGGTTGGGCCCGATCAGGCAGTTTGGGCACAGCGCGTATCTCGCAGTGTTAACCAGCTAACCAGTTTGCAGGCTGCGCAGCTTCAAAGGGCAGCGCAACACCATAGCTGGCTGCAGCATCGCCTGATGCAACAACACCCCGGCAGACGGCTTGAACAGCACATGCAACGGCTTGATGATTTAGAACTCAGATTGCAGCGCAATCAGGCCGGCACACTGCAACAAAAACACTTCAGGCTCGCACGACTCAGCCAGGGGCTACTCAATGCCAGCCCGGCACAGCAGATTCAGCGAGAAACCCAGCACGGGATTCTGCTGTCACAGCGACTGCAAACAGCCATGCAAAAGCGACTCGATGCACAGGGTCGTCTACTCGCCGTTACCGCACGAGCACTCGACAGCCTCAGCCCGTTGAAAACGCTCGAGCGAGGATACACAGTGGCCACGCTTCCATCAGGCCACTTACTCACTCAAGCGGATCAGGTCACTGAAGGGGACGCGGTGCAGCTGCGACTGCACAAGGGCAGTCTCGATTGTACGGTGGAAGCGGTGCACCAGCCTGCTGAAATGTCCGATAAATAATTCAGGCATAACGGCTCTGACTGCAAGCAAGAATTTCTTCCCATGGTCCCCAGATACATTCTGCGTATTGCCACCCGCGAGTCAGGTTGCGGCAGTCATCATCCATAACAACACCCACAGTAGACAACCCTTGATCAGTGGCCATTCCCATTCAGAGTGATGCTCGCCAATGAGGTAGTGGCCAAAGTGACTCAGACTCATGGTACGGCGCAGGCCTGCCCTGTTCATGCTGACAGGCACACACAGAAACGCAGGCGTTGATCCGGGTTGGCTGCTGCGTTAAGCGATACGATACAACTTTCGAGTTCCGCGCCCCGATCTATCATCTGCGCGATTGCCGTGTTCTGTGTTCTTGGCAGGTAACCCAGTTTCAAACCATTCCAATGCACGGCTACCGCCTGCTCGTCGAAGGCGTTATGAAGATCACGCACAAGAACCAGTGGGTCACCCTTGCACAGCAACGGCCACACACTGTCGCCCGCATGGTGGGCATAACCGGCAAGCCATGATTCCTGAATAACCGTATGACGGCTCGTCAAACTCCCGCCCGCACTGGCCAGCCCTGGCACGGCAAGTACCGCACTGCTCATCAGGCTCTTAAGAAATTCTCGTCGCTGCATGGCTCACTCCAACTCGGTTGTTGGGGTAAGCATGGAACAGCGGCAGGCTCAATCGGTGAGCCTGCGTTACTTTCTGATCAGGAAGGTCAGCGGTAAAGCAAGCTGGCACTGTCCAGTTCGGCAGCAATAGCCTTGCGCAACCCCTCAGGGGCAAGGACTTCAACATGCGACCCGTGTCGCAAAATATCCATCATTAGCTCTTCACTATGATGGTATGGCAGATGTAGTTCATAACGCCCATCATCCAGCCATTTACCCTTCTGCTCTGGGTGCCAGCGTTCATCGGCAACCCAACGGGCACGTTCAGCGGTAAAACGCAGCACAGCTATATCACTGGCCTTGCCGGAAAAGATGCCATAGCTGCCAGCCAGTTCCTGATTAAGTTGTCGCTGCGTTACCGACTTCGCTCTGGCATCCATGACCAGTGCGCTCTGAATCCGATCCACGGAAAAACTGCGCAGGCCCCGTGCACCGTGGCACCAGGCATCCAGGTACCAGTTGTCGCGATAGCGGGTTAACCGCTGTGGAGAGACCTCGCGCTGTGTCACTTGATCGCGCCCACGCCCATGGTAGGCAATTGCCAGTCGCTTTCTCTGCAGGGTGGCTGTGGCTACGGTCCTGAAATGCGCCCCGGTCGGGCGCGCTGTCTGGCTCAGAATACGAATTCTCTCGGCGACGGCCTGCCCCCCCAGGTGCTTATCCTTTAAGAGCTCATCCAGACGCCCTTTTAAGGGTGCGAGCACATCCTCAAGCAGCCCCGGCCCGGCCTGATCCAGCAATTTCTGAACCGTCAGTAGCGCCGATAACTCGGCCTCGGTAAACCATAATCCCGGCAATTGAAACTGTTGGGTCCCAGCGTAGTGATAGCCATTTGCTTCACGGTCATACTCGATGGGTGCATCGAAGTACAGCCGCATGCGACTGATCACTCGCGTGGCCGTGGCTCGGGAACACTCCAGGCGTTCTTCTATGGTCTGGTGGGATACCGGGTAGCGTGACTCGGAAAGAACCTGGTGCAACTGATAGATGCGGTCGAACAGATTCATACCAGACCTATCTCCACGCTACTTCTTCTTGCGCATGACTCGCTTCACGCGACGCCGCTGGTTTTCCTGTCGTGGCGTCAGCTTGTTGCGGCGACCCTTGAACGGGTTGTCACCGGTCTTGAAGAACAGCTTGACGGGCGTGCCATGCAACTTGAATACCTTGCGAAACCGATGCTCAAGGTAGCGACGATAGGAATCGGGCAGGTGCTGGGTCTGGTTGCCATGAATAATGATCTGAGGCGGATTATGCCCACCCTGGTGTGCATAGCGCAGCTTGATACGCCGGCCGTTGACGGTCGGCGGCTGGTGTTCGGCCACGGCCTGTTCGAGCACCCGGGTTAGTTCCGGTGTAGAAAGTTGGGTCATGGAAGCCGCATGCGCATCATCCACTGCCTCAAACAATTCAGCCAGACCGGACCCATGCAAGGCGGATATGCAACGTAGCTGAGCATAATCGATAAACGGCAGGCGGCGGTCGAGCTCAGACTTGATGCGCGCACGCTGCGCATTATCCAGGCCGTCCCACTTGTTAACGGCCAACACTACCGCACGACCGCTGTCTGCCACCAGACCCAGTAGTCGTGCGTCCTGGGTGCCGATATCCTGCTGTGCATCCGTCATCATGATCACGACATTGGCCTGCTCCATGGCCTGCAGTGTCTTGATAATGCTGAACTTCTCTACCATGTCGCTGACTTTTGAGCGACGACGAACACCTGCTGTATCAACCAGTGTGTACTTGCGACCCGCACGCTCGAACTCGATCGCGATACTATCCCGGGTCGTGCCGGGATAGTCAGCAGTCATCACCCGCTCCTCGCCCAGCAACCGGTTGACCAAGGTGGACTTGCCCACGTTGGGCCGACCGACGATGGCAACCCGAACACTGGTCTCGTCGTCGCGAGCAGTATCTTCATCCGCCGGCGGCAAGGCATCAACCAACTCGCGCAACATGGCCGCCACACCCTGTCCGTGCGCGGCAGAAATCACATAGGGATCGGCCATGCCCAACTTGTGAAATTCGCTGGCGGCCACTTCAGTGGTGCGCCCCTCGGCCTTGTTAATGACCAAATGCGCTTTTTTGCCACGCTTTCGCAGCAACTGCAGGACCGTTTCATCGGCTGCTGTCAGCCCCTCTCTGACATCCACCAGGAACAGGACAACATCGGCTTCATCCAGGGCTTGCAGGCTCTGTTTTTCCGTGAGACTGGCCAGCACATCAACGTCATCG
>JBFKKS010000001.1:0-35055 GCA_041630955.1 Nevskiales bacterium | reverse complement strand
GTGCCGCTCATGGCTAAAGATTAGCGGCCTGAATCCCAGGGAATATCGGCTACGCCCTTCTTCAAATTCTCGTAGCGCGCCATCTGGAACAGCAGGTCGCTGAGGCGGTTGATATAGCCCGGCACTTCGGGGCGCAAGGATTCTGCCGCATTCAGGCTCTGCAAACCCCGTTCAGCACGTCGGCATACAGTTCTTGCGACATGCAGGCGGGCGGCGGTTTCGCAGCCACCGGGCAGAATGAACTGGGTGAGTTTTGGCAACTCGGCATCAAGCTGATCAATCCAGTTTTCCAGTTCCGTGGTGTGCTGGCCCTGAATCTGCGGAATCTTCATGTTGAGTGTTTCCGGCTGCGGCACGGCCACTTCGGACCCGAGCACAAAAAGGCGATCCTGCAGCGTCGGAATCCAACCTGCCAGGGGCTCATCCAGCCCGGCTGCTGCGGCCAGGCCAAGCACGCTGTTTAATTCATCGATATCGCCATAGGCCTGCAGGCGCAGATGGTCCTTTGGCACCCGCCCCACACTCAGTAGCTGGGTCGTGCCTTTATCACCGCCTCGGGTATAGATCTTCATGGGAACCTGCTATCTCTGGACCGGTAACAGAAACTGCTTGCCCCGATGCTCAAGCACCGCGCCGTCGGGCAGGATATCGACCAATTCCGGCCCTTCAGCCAGATAATCGCCGATGCGATAGCGCTTGGTGTTAATGAGTACAAAACTGCGAGACGGGTTGGTGCTGAACACATGTGCATTCATATTCAGGGCAGGCATGCTGTCGCGCGTGGTCTTGGGCAGCCCCAGATAAGAGATCAACGGCTGACGAGGAGGCGCATCTTGCTCTGCCGTTTCCCGGGCCTGGCCATTTCGCGCCCAGTTCGGTGGCGGTGCCGGTGCCACCGTCGGTGTGGGCAGCCGCGGCGAGCGCTTATCCTCCCCCGGCACAGCGGGTTTGACCGCTTGCGGCTCTGCAACCACTGCTGGCGCTGGCCTGTCTTTGGACGTTGCGGGCAATGCCGAGCGTGCAGCTTCGGGCTGTCTGGCCTGCTCAGCCGGCGATTGTGAAACCGGCGCCGCCAATGTCGACGGCTCGAGAGAATTATCGGCCACGGGCCTGGCTGGCTGTTCAGCGAGCGGAGCAACAACAGGCGGTTCATTTGCCACTGCCCGGGTCGGGGCAGCTACGGCTGTCTGTAAGGGTGGTGTTTGTTGCGATGCTTGTGCCGTTACCTGGGACTGCGCCTCCTCGCCAATCAGGTCATCCAACACGCCCCGCTCGACCAGCCAGCCAATGGTAGCCACCAGGCTGGCAATGATCAGGACCAGCACTGCGGTCGGCCAACGGCTCTGGCGCTGTCCCGCCCGGGCCGGCTGCAGGGCCATATCAAGCTTGGGCACCTCACCGAGGTTGCGCTCCTGGTCTGCGCGCTGCAGGGCATCAAGAATATATGACATCAGCCCTTACCCGCCTTCGCCACCAGCACCGGCGCCCCAGCCTCCGGTGCCAAGGCATTCAGGTGAATCATGGTGCGTGCACCCACCAGTCCATCGGCCTCAAGACCGCGACTGTCCTGGAATCGCCGTACCCGCTCGCGCACGGCGGCATCATAGCGGTAAGGCAAGCTGACAATCCCCGCAGCGGAACCCTCGGCTATTTCCAGCCGCTTCAAAAGCCAGCGAATCGCGCTCTGCTCTGAATCGGGTCCAATATAGGTCGCCTTGACCTGAGGCCGCCAGATGATCTGGAAGTCCCCTGTCCACTGTTCACTGAGACTGCCAATCGACACGGTGGTCTCGCCCCGGTCACTCAACAGCAGGGCATTGCCTGACTCAAGACGTCGAACAGCAACATAGGCATTACCATCGGGAGTGTTCAAGGTCAGCGTGACCGGCAGGTTGAAGCCGCGCAACTCCGACCAGCCTGCTGAACCCGATAGACAACGCAGCCCACGGCTGTTCAGATCCATGCATTGAATGCCATCCCCGTCTGCCATCTTGACACCCCAGAGGTTGGCGAGCTGGGTCAGGGCTGCAGCTTCAGCCAGCCAGTACTCCGGCCTGGTTGGCTCTGGTCCGGGTACGGCCGACGGCGGTGCGGGTTCAGCTGTGGGCGGCGGTACCACCGCTACGGACTGAGGAACCACGGGCTCGGGGTTTGTCTGACTGTCATCGGCTGCCGTCACCGCTGCCGCCTCGGCCGGTAACACACGATCCAGGTAAGGCTTGCCCAGGTAGAGGCTGGCTCCCAGGGCTACTGAGGCGCCCAACATCGCCAGCCAGGGCCATAGTTCAGACACTCTGCCTTCACGTCTCGAGCGCGCGCCCTGGTCCAGCACCTCCTGGGCAGCATGGCGCAGAATGGCACGCGTAACCTGTGGTTTGCCCTGCCCGTAGGCGCCCAGCAGGGCCCGGTCACAGATGATGTTGATCAGGCGTGGGGTGCCGTGTGTGAGCCGGTAAATGTCGCGTAAGGCGGCATTAGTAAACAGCGCTGGCTTGCCGCCAGCAACCTGCAGGCGGTGCATGACATACTCGCGGGTTTGCTGACGATTCAGACTGGCGAGGTGATAACGTGCCGTGATGCGCTGGGCCAATTGGCGCAGGTCTTTGCGGGCCAGCAGGTCACGCAGTTCCGGTTGTCCCACCAGCATGATGCGCAGCAGCTTGTGTCGATGGGTTTCCAGGTTGGTCAGCAGGCGCACCTGCTCCAGCACATCACGACTGAGATGCTGAGCCTCGTCCACGATCAGCACCGTGCGCTTGCCCAGCGCATGGGTCTTGAGCAGATGCGCATTGAGCGCATCGACCAGCTGCTTGAGGCTGGCGGCTGGCCGCGGGTTGGCCACGCGCAATTCGTCGCAGATCGCGGCCAGGAATTCGGGGACATTGAGGCGCGGATTCAGGATCAGCGCCACATCCACCTCTGGCAGCTGCTGTTCCAGCAACGTACGTATAAGGGTTGTCTTGCCGGTCCCCACCTCTCCTGTAATCTGCACAAAGCCGCCATCTTCACCGGTGCCATACAGCAGGTGACCCAGCGCCTCCCTGTGGTGGGGGCTCATGTAGACGTAGCGGGGGTCCGGGGTAATCGAGAAGGGAACATCCCGGAGACCAAAGTATTCTTTGTACATCCTTGCGCAGTAACCGTTCGGGCGGCCATTATACGGGCCACGCAGCAACTGCGGGGATTGCCCCGTGAATGTAATCATCATTAGGAGATAGCGTGCAGACATACGGCATCGACATAGGCTTCGGCTTTACCAAGGTCACCAACGGCCATGACTGGCGTGTATTCAAATCTGTCATCGGTGAGGCAAGCGATGTGCAGTTTCACGAGGACCTGATCCGCAACCAGGAAGAGCGCGTCACCAACCTGCATATCATTACCGAGGGCAAGGCCTGGTTTGTCGGCGAACTGGCCGAGCGCCAGAGCAGCGTGCGATCAGCCACACTCGACCAGAATCAGCTCATGAGTCGCTATGCCAAGATTCTTGCACTGACTGCCATTGCCAACCTCCGACCAGACGGAGACGCCCTGCGTGTGGTTACCGGCCTGCCGATCAGTTATTACCGTCGGCACAAGGACGAACTGACCGAAATGCTGCTCGGCAAACATGACCTGATACTCGTGGACACGCATAACAAGCAGACCGAAGTCTCGTTTAACATCGAGAAACTGCGCGTCATCCCACAGCCTTTCGGTTCCGCATTCAACATGATGCTGAATGACCTGGGCAAGGTTCACGATGCACGCTTCCTGCAGGAAAAAATAGGCATTGTTGATATCGGCTTCCGCACTGCCGATTACAGTGTCTGCGATCGCACCCACTACTCGGAACGCGGCAGCCGTACCACCGAATCCGGCATCGCCCAGGCTTTCAAGATCATTGCCAATGCATTGCAGGAAAAAAGCGGGGTGCATGTAGAGTTGTATCGCCTGTACGAGGCAGTCGAGCGCGGTGCGATCAAGATCCATGGCAAGACCTACGGCCTCAAACGCATTACGGAACAGGCCTTTTCACAGCTGGCCGGGCAGATCGCCTCAGACGTCAACAGCCTGTGGGCAGATGACTGGGACATCGACCACGTTATCGTTACCGGCGGCGGCGGCGCGGCCCTGTTGCCCTATCTGCAACCGCTGCTTGAAGGCGAGATCATTCCAATGGACAGCCATGAGGATCCCCGCCTGCATAACGTACAGGGTTACCAGAAATATGCTGCCCACCTGTGGGACAAGCCCGTTACCGGGGACTGACCTCCCAGACAGACCTGCGACGTGGCCTGTCGCCCCGCTTATTGAACCCCTCGGGGCGCGGCAATGGGGCAGCCGGTTCGTTCAGTCAGCATTCAGGCACGGACTCCTATAGTGACTCCAGGCTCGCAACAGGCGAGTTACCCAGTTACAGGAGACGGCCATGAACAAAATGATGATTTCCCGCTCAGTTGTGCTGATTGCGGCAGGCCTTGGCGCCAGCACAGCGGGCATTGCCAGCCACGAGGCAGGCAGAACCAGTGACCGCGCTGGCTATGCCAAGGTCGTGAGCAGTGAACCAATCGTACGCTACGTTGATGTTTCCACGCCGCATGAAGAATGCTGGAAGCAGCCGGTCAAACATCATGTGGAGAAGGATTACACCACCGGGCGCACGATCCTGGGCGGCATCATTGGTGCTGCCATCGGTCATCAGATCGGCAGTGGGCGCGGCAATGACGCAGCCACCGTCGCCGGTGGGCTGGCCGGTGCAGCCATTGGTGCCAACAGTGCCAAGAAGGACCGACGGGATGAAAGCTACACCACGCATGAAACCCGCTGTCGTACCGTATACCAGACCCGCCGCGAGGAGCGTATTGAGGGTTACGACGTAACCTATGTATACGGCGGCGAGACCTACAGCACGCGCCTGCCTTATGAACCTGGCAAACGCATCCCTGTGCACGTCACTGTTACGCCAGCGCGGCAATAGTCCATTAGATTTGACGGGTATACTGAAGCCATGTGGAACATTAGCCTGCGCCTCTTAGCCACCCTTCTTGCGGTGGTAAGTCTTGGCCTGCCCGCGCAGGCCAAGAAATTGCGCCTGCCCGAGCTGCCAACTGAGCAACCTCATATGCAGTTGATGCACAAGCAGGAACCACTTCGTCAGCGCCAGCTGATCACGCCTGAAGAAGCCGTCCGGCGGGCACGTGGCGAGTACCCGGGTAAAGTGTTATCCGTACGTTTACGCGGCGGCGGTGAGTTTTACGCGGTCAAGATCATCAAGAAAGGCAAGGTACGTGTAGTCAACGTACCAGCCGAACGCTAACGTCAGGACTGTCTGACCTATGCGCGCACTGATTATCGAGGATCATGATGAACTGCGGGAGCAGCTGACTGAACAGCTGCTGGCCCAGGGCTATGTAGTTGATGCCGCTCCGGATGGCGATGAAGGCCTGTACCTGGCCTCTGAATATCCGATAGACGTGGCGGTGATCGACCTAGGGCTGCCCGGCATCTCGGGTCTGGAAGTGATCAAGCGCGTACGCGCCGAAGGCCGCGACTTCCCGATTCTCATACTCACCGCGAGAGGTAACTGGGAAGACAAGGTCGAGGGCCTGGAAGCCGGGGCCGATGACTACCTGACGAAGCCCTTTCACCACGAAGAACTGCAGGCCCGTCTGCGCAGTCTGCTGCGGCGCAAGGGCGGCTGGGCGCAGTCGGTCCTGTGTTGTGGCCCGATTGCACTGGATACGGCGCGCCAGCAGGTCAGTCTGAACGACACACAAGTCAGCCTCACTGCCTACGAATACCGACTGTTGGAATGCCTGATGCTGCACGCCGGTGAGGTATTGTCGAAAACCCGCCTTACCGAGCATATCTATGCCGAGGATGAAGACCGCGACAGCAACGTGATTGAGGTATTCATCAAACGCCTCCGCAAGAAGCTGGATCCCGACGGCGAACTCAATCCGATCGAAACCCTGCGTGGCCAGGGATACCGTATGCGCCTGCCGCGTCTGCCGGATAACGGCGGGAGCCCCACGGCTTGAACTCCCTGCGCGCCCGCCTGTTGCTCAGCGCAGGCTGTGTGCTCCTGGTGTTTGTTCTGCTGACGGCCTTCGCGCTGGATGCGGCCGACCAGCAACGCGCTGAAGCCGCAGTCAATGACCGCCTGCAAGGTCTGGTCTATACCCTGCTCGGCGCACTGGACATCAACGATACGGGGCAGGTCAGCATTGAAGATGCGGACTTGCCCGATCCACGCCTGAAGCGGCCCGATTCGGGCCTGGCTGCGGTCGTCACCGGGGGGGATGGCACCATCCTCTGGCACTCTTTCTCTACCCTTGACCTGAGCGTGGACGTACCGGCTGCCGACGTGGGGCAATGGCGCTTTTCGTCACCGCAATACAGTGAGGAACCGTTCAGCCTGGTTTTCGGTTTCAGCTGGATGGTCGGCAACAAGGAACAGCTTTTCAGGCTCGCGGTAATTGAATCGCCGGCCACTTTCCTGAAGCAGCGCCGGGCATTCCGGCAAAGCCTGTGGCTCAGCCTGAGCCTTGCCGCACTGCTGTTACTGGCACTGCTGCTGGCTATTCTGCACTGGGGTCTGCTGCCGCTGGGCAGGCTTGCCAGCGAGGTCAGTGCAGTCGAGGCGGGCAAGCTGGAAAGCGTAAGCGAACATTACCCGAGTGAAATTCAGCCACTGGCAGGCGGACTCAATGCACTGCTGCGTAACGAACGGGTGCGCCAGCAACGCTACCGCAATGCCCTGGCCGATCTCGCGCACAGCCTCAAAACCCCGCTGGCGGCGATCCGCGGGCAACTCGGCAAGCCATTGCTGGACACCGAACCGCTGGAACGCATGCAACAGTTGATTGACTACCAACTGCGCAAGGCGGTCGCCGGCAGCGGCCGCAGTTTCGCCGCCCCGGTTGCCGTCGCACCCCTCATTGACCGACTGCTCAGTGCGCTATCCAAGGTACATGCCGAACGTGGACTGCTATTCGACAACCAGGTCGACCCCACTACTCAGGTTCGTCTCGAGCAGGGTGACCTGCTGGAAGTGTTTGGCAACTTGCTCGATAACGCAGCCCGTTTTGCCTCAACTCGCATCCAGATCACGGCTAGCCAGCAAGCGGCCTCGATCTCCCTGCAAGTGCATGATGATGGCCCCGGGTTCCCCGACAGTGACCGGGAAACGCTACTCCAACGAGGGATTCGCGCCGATAGCCGTAGTCCGGGACAAGGCATCGGCCTCGCTGTCGTAACCGAGATCGTGCAGGCCCACGACGGCCGCATCCGGCTTGGAAAATCCCCTCTGGGGGGCGCGCTGGTCGAGATTGAACTGCCCGCCAACTGATGGCCAAACTGGACAATTACACTGATGGCTGTCATCCTTTGAAGTTGAATTTAATTAACCGAGCGTTTAGTTTTTCGCCCGGTACTATCCAGATGCAATTTCCTGCCCGGTTCTTCCGGTCCAGGGGCCAGTAAAACCGGAGGCGGTCATGAGTGTTGCAGCCCAAAAATTAGCCGAGCCCATTTTTAATGATCAGGTTCGAGCCGATATAGAACGCGTTTTCGCCAAGCAACAGGCGTACGCCCTGAAGCTGCGCAGTTCCACTGCAGCTGAGCGAATCGCCAAGATCAAGAAGCTGCGGGATGCCGTACTGGCCCGCCGCGAGGATATCTACAAGGCCTGCTACGACGACTTCAAGAAACCGGAAGCCGAGGTGGATATCGGCGAAATCTTTGCCATTGTTGGCGAGGCCAATCACGCCATCAAAAGCCTCAGACAGTGGATGAAACCGGTGCGGGTCATGCCGACCAAGGCGACCCTTGGAACGCGCAGCTATATCCGCTACGAGCCCATGGGCGTCAACCTGATCATTGCCCCGTGGAACTACCCTATTAACCTGACAATCGCCCCCCTGATTTCTGCGATAGCAGCCGGCAACACGGCAATTCTCAAGCCCTCCGAAATGACGCCGTACACTTCACGGCTGATGAAGGAACTCATCAGTGAGTTATTTGACGAGCAGGAAGTTGCCCTGTTTGAAGGTGGTGTGGATACCACCACTGCCCTGCTTGAATTGCCCTTTGATCACATCTTCTTCACCGGCTCACCTGCGGTGGGCAAGATCGTGATGGCGGCCGCAGCCAAGCACCTGACCAAGGTCACTCTGGAGCTGGGCGGCAAGAGTCCGACCATCATCGACAAGCACGTGAACGTAAAGAATGCGGCCAAGAGCATCGCCTTCTGCAAATTTGCCAATAACGGCCAGACCTGCATCGCGCCGGATTACGTCTATGTACATGAAGATGTAAAGGCCGAGTTCCTGGCGGCGATCAGCGAGCACCTCAAAAACACCTATGGTGCGACCACCGAGGCGCAAGAAGCCAGCCCTGACTATGCGCGTATCGTCAACGAACGCCATCATGAACGGGTCAAGGGTATTCTGGATGACAGCGTTGAAAAAGGCGCCACGATCAGCGTTGGTGGTGGCATAAAAGGCGATGGCGAAAACTTTGTTGCACCGACGGTACTCAGCGTTGAGGGAACCGACAGTCGCATCATGCAGGAAGAGATCTTTGGCCCGCTGCTGCCGGTACTCGGTTACACCGATACCAGCGAGGTGATTGATTACATCAACGCTAATCCCAAGCCCCTCGCCCTGTATGTGTATACCAAGGATCAGAAATTCGCACAGCGAGTGATCAGCGAAACATCATCCGGCGACGTGTGCATCAACACCGCACTGGTGCAGTACCTGCACGGCAACCTGCCCTTCGGTGGTGTGAATAACAGTGGTATCGGTAAGGCTCACGGCATATACGGTTTCCGCACCTTCTCGCACGAACGTTCCGTGGTGCGCGACATCTTTGCCTCGACGCTCATGATGGCACCGCCGTATAACAACTTTGTGAAGCGTTTGATCAAGTTCGCGATCCGGTTTTTCACCTGATCGAGACAACTCAACAAAAGGCCGCGTTGGATTACCACGCGGCCTTTCTTATGGCTGAAGCTATCAGAGATACTTGTCGACGTCGGCACGGTCCCGCGCAATCCAGTTGCCAAAACCGTTGAAAAAGAACTCGATCCGCGTATCCGGCCCGCCCCAGATGGGTGTCATCAGGGCCAGGCGACTGAGGGTATCGTAAACAATAAACTGTGCCAGTTTTCCATCACGTTCACTGCCGGAAGAAATAATCTGCATGGGAAAGGCGGCATTGCCCAGCACGGGCAGGAAGCCAGCGGCCAGCGCAACCCAGGGCCGATGGCCTCCGGTCAGCGTCGCACCGATAATGCGGTACAGGGTATAGGCGGTGCGCCCCAGCATGCCACCGAACACGATAAAGAAGCCCCCGGCTGGCACACTGAGGGCCCCCGAGGCCATGAGAGTCGGCACCACGCCCCAGGTGAGGAATTTCACAAACGGCTTGATCGCGATATGCATGCCAAAGTCGGTGATGTAGGCACTGTCATCCTCGCTTTCCAGCAGGCTATGCAAAAAGCCGCCTTCTTGATCACTGATATGCCCTCGATGCTCCCAGGCCTCGATACGCTGAGCCACATACATCCGTGCCACGATTTCACGATACCGCTGGGAAACCAGTATCTTGCCTATTGCCCTGACAGCCAGAAGGGGTCTTACCTGCCTTACGAGCCGCCAAACGCCTATCGGGAGTTGCGCGGCGATCTTGGGCAGGCCTCTGAGTAAACGCCCCGTCTCTCGCAGATACCACAGGAACAGGTTCTTGCGGTAATACTCTGCCTGTTCAACACTCAGTCGCCCCTTGCGCCACTGATACTCAATGCTGCGGTGACCGCGCCGTTGTGCTTTCCACTGGCTCTGCATTTCTGCCAGTTCCGCCGCCAGCTTCAGCAACTCGGCATAGCGCTCAGCACCCACGACCTTAACCAACCCATCCTCATGCTTCCTCAGGTAAGCCTGCAGGCGCCCTGTGTCCATGTCGTCAAACAGCGGCCGCCGGTGCTTGAAAGACATCGGCAAATAGAAAGTCAGCAATGTCAGTGGATTTAACGGGGCCAGAGCGGGCACACCGGATTCCATGTCTATCCAGACCCAATGGGCGCCACTGCGATCATCATCGACGCGAAGAAGGTTATTCGTGGCAACCGGATTACCGTATCCGGCCTGCCAGAGCAGGCCATCACAGCCCGCTTCCCGCAGCCTCAACTGCAGGGGCCGCATGATGTCCCTGATCAGTTCGCCCTGCTCATGATCACGCTGTGCCGAAAACGGCGTATGCAGCGCTGCCGGCCTGCCCTGGACGTATTCCGTGTGCAACTCGAATGCGCGTTGCTCCTCGTTCCAGCCCCAGCCTGGTGCGTTGGCCACCCTGATTTTGCCGGCAAACCAGTACAGGCACAGTGAACTCATGATCTGTCGGCGCAGTTGGGCACAACAGATGGCGGCTTCGTTCCAGCTATAGGGATTAGGTGCACCGGTCAGGATATACAGCACCAGCTTGGATGCACTATCACCAGCAAAGACCTTGACGGCCAAGTCTCCCTCTGGACGACGTACTCGATAGACGACGCCTGATCGTCCCGCACCAATGCGCTCACGATGGGCCGACGTCTGTTCGTCAATCATGTCTATCCTGACGGACTCAATGCGGGTCTCGGCCTGCTTATTAGTTGCTGAATGGCCTGCAGCACGTCCAGATCCACCAACTCGACTGATCGCTCGGCAATCGCTCGCAGTCGCTGTGCATCAACCTTAAGAAGGTCCTCGTCATCCACCGATTTCTCAATCTGCAACAGTTTCATGCTTTGCAGGGTATCGATGTAATTGCGAAACAGGGCCTGATCAAAGAACTCGGGAGAATTAACCCCACTGAGCATGGTGATACGTTCAGCCATCAATTGGCACTGCTGCTCGAATTCCTTGCGTGGCACCGGCACATTGCCAGCCTGATCGGCCAAAAGGAAAGTAGTCATGCACAGGCGCTCCAGTGTTTCGCGCAGCATACGCCCCAGGTTCAACAGGCAGGCCGTCTCGGCACTGGATACTGCCGGGCTGCGTAAGAGACTGCCATCCCGAACCAGCAGCCCTCGCTGCACCATCGCATCCAGCGTGGCGCGCAGGGCCTGCTCGGCCTCTTTCAGGTCCCAGCGGAGGAACAGCTCCTTCTGCAGAAATGGATACAATCCAAGACAGCGCCGCAGTAGCAGATCCTCTTCCAGGTCATCCTGGTTTTTGAACTGGCGGGCAATCATGGAAGGCAGCACGAGCAGGTGCTGAATGCTGTTGCGGTTATAGGTCAGCAAAACCCCGGAGCGACCTTCCGCCGAGATCACATCGCCCCATGCATGCGGTATACGAGCCAGGCGGCCAACCCGTTCCGCCAGCGCCAGTATCTCAGCGGGGTCTTCAAGAGGAATACTCATGCCCTCACTGTAGGGACAGGCCTGCAATAGCCCCAGGCAATGCCTGATTTGCTCCAGCAACTCATCTTCAGCCATGGCCTTGCGGGGATTGGCGAGCAGGATCAGCGCTACCAGTCCTGTCGGATTCAGGCTCGCCGCCATATTCACGCGCGTCATCACCTCATCAGCCAGCTTCGACACCGCCTTGAATAGCCACGGCGTTGACGAATCCACCGGACCTGCTTCCCGCCAGTCCGGCTTGGCATCATCCAGATAATCCCCGAGGCAAATAGGTCGACCAAAACCGATGTAGACGCCACCGGCGGCCTTGCCCAATTTACTGCCGGCACGCAGCATGCCAAGGGTCGATTCTTTCTTTTTCTTTTCCTTGCCGCCCAGTTCCTTGTAATAGGAGTTCACTTCCAGGACCTTGTCATAGCCAACAAAAATCGGCACCAATGACACAGGACGGTGCTGTTCCCGGATAAAGCTTTGCACCACCATGCTCAACATGCCGGTCTTAGGCCGCAACAGGCGCCCTGTACGACTACGCCCACCTTCAGGATAAAACTTCATCGAGTAACCGCGGTTCAGCAGCAGGTCCACGTAGGCACGAAACATCTCGGTATACAAATCGTTACCGGCAAAGCTGCGGCGCAGGTAGAAAGCCCCGCAACGGCGCAACAGCTTGCCCACCGGCCAGAAGTTCATATTGATGCCAGCCGCGATATGCGGGGGCACCAGACCTCGGTCGTATACCGTCTTCGTGATCATCAGGTAATCCAGATGACTGCGATGAGAGGGCAGATACACCAGGGCCTGCTCATGGGCCAGGTCTCGAATACGATCGAAATTGAAGACCTTGATGTGATCAAACAGGCGCCGCTCCAGCCAGCTCACGACCTGCTTGAGAAAACTGATTGCAGCGATGGAAAAATCGGCCGCGATTTCCTCGCCATAAGCCCGCGCCTTGGCCGTTGCCTCAGTGCGACTGATACCGTCTTTCTCAGCGCGAATAGCTATCTCGGCCTGCACAGCCGGCGTGGCTATCAGCGAGTCAAGCAGGCGCGCGCGCCTCGAGAGACTGGGCCCCAGTGCCGCCGCGCGTTGTCGATTAAAGTGGACCCGAAGTACACGATTGAGTTTCTGCCCTGCCCGCCTGGGCTCGAGTCCTTCGGAAACAAATTCACGCACCGAAATCGGTTTACCGAAATGCACCAGCGTGCTGCGGCCATTGGCCAGCACAATAAAGAATTTACGTAATGACCCGGCCAACGGTGCATCCGAAAAAGCGATGCGAAACAACGAGGTTTCCTTGCCTGGGTCGCGGCCCCAAAACACCGAGACCGGCACAATCTGCACGTCATATTTCTCGCGCTCTATGGCGCGTTCAATGATGGTTTCCAGATCCGAAGAACCGCGCTCCTGTGGTCGCGGCAGGAACATCCCAGTAGGACGACTCACGCTGGGCAGGCGACGTTCGGCAAAGTGAGGGCGTGGCAGCTTCTCTGCTTTGCAGGCGTGTTCCAACACGATGTAATCAGACAGGCTGCGGCTACTGAGCACGTAGCAGACGGGACGCTCCTCATCGAGACCCAGGGCCTCCCCCGCAGGTTCGGGCGTAACCTGCGGTTTGACCCAGCCCAGTAGCGGACGCCTCATGCGCAAGCCGACAAAAGTCAGGATCGGTTGCAGTATGGCCATTAGCCGTTGCAGCATTTCCACCCCTTAGTGTTCTTAGAAAGGCATTTTGGCGTAAAGGCCAGCCGGCGGCCAGTAAACGCCTGCCAGCGTCAGGTGCTACTACTGCCTGACAGTAAACGACTTAGCTTGCGTACCGAACCGCCAATGCCCCTCGCCAGCTCATCCAGCCACGAACGCTGTGCAAGCAGGGCACACTCCTCATCCGTCAGTGAGTCAGGGGCTACCCGGTGCTTGAGTTTGCATATGGCAGTTCGGTCTGCGCGACAAAACCGGGCAAAGGCCCAGTTCCAGGGCAGGTTCCAGCTACCGCCACGTTTCACATGGCCAGCAAAATCAACCAAGAATGGTTCGCCATCCTCGCTGAATAAAATGTTACTGGAACGACGCAGGTCGCAGTGGGCCAGGCCACGCGCGTGCATCTCAGCCACCACTTCAGACAGACGTGTCCAATCAGGCTCGGGCCAGTCGCCACGCTGCTTGCGCGCCAGCCTTGAGGCCGGCAGGTATTCAATCACAAAGCTGATGCGGTCGACCTGCTGGATCAACTGCGGAATACCCCGCATACCGGCCAGCTTGCGCAGTGCGCTCACCTCACGCCATACCAGCAGCGGCGCAATCAGAATGCGAAACCAGCCGTTGCAGACGTGGTAATCCTTCAGAACCGCGCGGGTATCCCCTTGTTGCAGGAGCCACACACCCGGCCTGGTACCGCCTGCCGGGGCAAATCGATGCTGCCCGAGGGCCAATAGTTCGTCATAGCTGAGTTCAGCAAAGGGATGCATACGGTGAGTTCACACGACTGAAACAGAGAGTCTATTGTACCGCTTCGCTGGTACCGTCCTGAGAATCCGCTGCCATTCCCTCGTCCTGGGCCTCCTGGTAATCCAGGTCGTAGCTCTCATCCAGCTGGTAATACTCGTCCTGTACGGGAGGCGGCTTGCCGTCGTACACCAATGATCGGCGATTTTGTAGATAGCCGCTACGCAGGAATGTGTAGGGGTCGAACGATTCCTTCAGCGTTCGATCCAGTTTCAATAACTTCGCCCGGATATTGATCACATCCACGGCCGTGATGACAAAAGCGGGACCATGATCCATATAGCTGGTTGGCTGAAATGCCAGATCGACCACCCGTCCGCTGAAATCCCGTGTGGTACTGGGCCCGAGTATGGGCAACATCAGGTAAGCACCGGTACCCAGGCCCCAATGCCCAAGAGTCTGCCCAAAGTCCTCGTTGTGCTCTGGAATACCCAATGGGGTCGCCACATCAAACAGCCCCAGCAGGCCTACGGTTGTGTTTAGCGTGAATCGCGCAAAGTCCTGACCGGCATGGACAAACTTCCCCTGCAGGAAGCTGTTAATCATGGTGCGTGGATAGAAAATATTAGTAATGAAATTATCCACGCCTCTGCGCACCAGTTTAGGCGTGTAACGCACATAACCACGTGCAGTTGGACGCAGAATGTAACGATCCAGCGTCATATTGAAAGCGTAAAAGTCGCGGTTCAGCGATTCGTAGGGATCGTAGGGATCGTAGGTTGGAGAATGGGCACAGCCCCCCATAAGCAGCAGCAGCAAAAAGCTGTAGCCGAACCGGCTGAAACGTCGCCACCATGGATTGTTTACCCGCATACAGGAAGCCTCCCAGCCCCGATCCAGATCTCGCCGTTCCGCCTGGAACAAACCAGAACTGCATACTGTTTTACTGCATAATGCCGACATACGTCCAATGCGTCACCTTACGCAACCTTGGCAACCCATATCGTGTCGTCAATAACAGTCAAACCGATGTCATCCGATACCCCTGCAGGCCGCGAGCCCAGTATCCAGCGCCTGGCTGTGGACCTGATTCACCCCGGTGAATATCAGGCCCGCCGCCGTTTCGATCCTGCTGCACTGGAAGAACTGGCTGCCTCTATCGCTGAATCCGGCATCGTACAACCGGTGGTGGTGCGTAGTGACAGCAATGGCTACGAGTTGCTGGCCGGCGAACGTCGCTGGCGCGCGGCCCAGATTGCCGGGCTACATGAGATGCCGGCCATCGTGCGCGATGACCTCGATGATCGTGAAGCCCATGTGCTGGGCCTGATTGAAAACCTGCAACGTGAATCGCTAGCGCCAATGGAAACGGCCCGTGGTCTTAAGGAACTGAGTGAGCTCTTTACCCTGACGCATGAAGCCACTGCCCTGCGCATTGGCAAGTCACGGGCCTATGTAAGCAACTTCCTGCGGCTACTCAACCTGGATGAGCGGGTGCAGGGCTTGCTGGATGATGCACAACTCAGCATGGGGCATGCACGCGTACTGGCGGGTCTGCCGCAGGCGCAACAAATGCCCCTCGCTCGCGAGGCACTGAGGCGACGTTGGTCCGTACGCGCCCTGGAAGCCGCCGGGCGCAAGCTGCAAGCCAACAATAATGGACGCACTCATCAGGAACCCCAGGATCGCGCCGCCCAGCGGGAGCTGGAAGAACTGCAACGCCTGCTCAGCGAACAGATGGGCAACAGCGTCACCGTTCACCACGATGGGCAAAGCGGCGGCGGCGAGGTGCGTATCCGCTACCACAGTTTGGATGAGTTCGAAGGATTACTTGATCGCTGGGGTGTGAACTATTCACAAAAGGGCTGAATAAGCCTGTGGATAATTTTTGAATAGAGATGCGCAAGCCCGAAAATAAAAGGATTGCTGCCGCTTTGGTCACTTTTTAACCAGGCCCATAATCCACAGCCGGTCTATTCGTTGGCGGCTGCCCGATGCGCGCGAATAACCTCGGCGTGCGCGAGTCGCTGTTGGCGTCGAATCTCTGCCTCCGCGTAGCGCTGCTTCTCAGCCTCAGTCTCTGCCACCAGTTTCGGTACGGGCGCAGGCCGGTTATTTTCATCCAGTGCCACGAAGGTGAGGTAGGCCGACACAATGTGCCGCTCGTCCTGGCCACTCAGATCGGTTGCCATGACCTTGGCACCAATCTCCATGGAACTGTTCCATGACCGATTGACTGCCGCTGAAAATACCAGCGTGTCGCCATGTCGCGCCGGGGCCATGAAATGCACAGCGTCCACACTGGCCGTTACGCAAACACGGCCGGCATGACGTTCGGCCACGATCGAGGCCAGCCGATCAATCGTCGCCAGGATAGTGCCACCGAACATGGTGTTGTAGGCATTAAGGTCATTAGGAAAGACCTTGTAAAGATGTTCGGCGGCTGCCGAGTGGCCCACCGTTAAAGGGGTAAGTGAGTTATCTGTCATTGAGCCGGCCTGCACGCACGTCTGGCTTAATTACCAACCAGTTATTACTAGTGCTTTATGGATGCTGTCATCAGCGGGTGGTCCAGCCGCCCAGATTGCCATTTAAACAGCTCATTCACTCGCATCCAGCAACGTAAAGGATAAGCCGTCATTAACCCGAGGCATCGAGCGCCCCGGAACACCCTTGACCAAACTACCTGGTAGCACGTCTTTGGTAACGACGCTGCCCGCCCCTACGAGCGCAGCTTCACCAATAGTGACGCCGGGCAGCAAAATCACCCCCGCGCCAATACGCGCGAAACGCATGATGGAAGGGCCTTGCATACGAGCTTCGTCATATTGCGCATGTTTGAAATTATCGTTGGTAGTTGAAACGCCTGTGCTGATAAATACGTTATCGCCCACCCATGCATTGCCTGTGATATGTGTGTTGTCCATTATTTTGACGCGATTGCCAATATGCGTATTGCAATTAACCGTCACACAACGACTGATCAAAGAATAAGCGCCCACGTCGCACTGTTCGCGAATAGAAGCCCCATCCCCGACCAATGTGTATTCACCGATTTGGACTTCGTAGTAAATAACTGCGTGGGGTCCGATTGAGCAACCCTTACCGATGGAAAGTATCTTTTCGCAATGGGGTTTTCGCGAAAGGATATGAGCGCCGGTCGGAAGCTTGCCGATAACCGCACCAGCATGCAGTTCCACACCGTCACCAATAACGACATTTTCATTAATGACCACATGCGGATGCACGATGACACCCTCCCCGAGACGCGCGCCCTTACGAATAACGGCAAAGTCCGAGATGCTGCAGTTTCTGCCAATGTCTGATGTTTCAATAACCGCCGTCGAAGCACAGGTTACCGTGGCGTCTAGATTTGCCAAAATACCCCTCCTCTATTACTTAGCACACGCCTTAATGGCCAGATTAGTATCAGGTCTTCAGGCACACAGTATCAACTAATTCGATTCGTCGTGCTCAACTAGCTGCGGTTTATCCGTTAGTTCCACCTCTACTTCCACCCGCTCTATCTTTTCGAAGCGACTACTAATCTTATTCGCTGAGGTCTGTACCATCTGGGCATCCTCATGCGCCTGGCGAATATGATTCGACAGCTTTTCCATACGCGTCTTGAAGCGCCCGAAGTCCTTGTTCAGTGCTACCAGGTGCTCCTGGATAATATGCACCTGGCGGCGGGTTGCCTCGTCCTTGAGTACGGCGCGAGCGGTGGTGAGAACCGCCATCAGAGTGGTGGGTGAGGTCATCCACACGTTGGCACGTTGCGCCTCCTCGACCAGATCAGGGTGGTGCGCATGAATCTCGGCGAACACGGCTTCGGCTGGCACGAACATGACCGCCCCGGACGCCGTCTGGCCAGGGATGATGTATTTATCTGCAATATCCTTGATGTGCTTGCGCAGGTCCTGCTTGAACTGTCTTTCCGCCACGCTGCGATCGGCCGGACCGGTTTGCAGGTCCGTCAGGGTGCGAAAGCTTTCCAGCGGAAACTTGGCATCCACGCCGACATTGCCGGTCGGCTCGGGCAGAAACAGCATGCAGTCGACCCGTGTGCCGTTCGGCAGCGTGTGCTGCAGTGCGAAGGCATTCTCCGGCAGCATGTTGCGAACCAGAGATGCCAGCTGTACCTCGCCAAAAGCACCACGTGAGCGTTTGTCGGAAAGCACCTCCTGCAGGCTCACGACATTGCCGGACAGCTCCGTGATTTTCTTCTGTGCCTCGTCGATCTTGGCCAGTCTTTCGACCACGTCGTTGAAGGTCTTGTTGGTCTTGTCGAAGCCCTCGGCCAGGCGTTTCTCGACCTGTCCGCTGATCTCCTTCAGGCGCTTATCAGTTGAGTCGGTCAAGGCATCGACGCGTTTGCCAACCTGGTCGCCCAGACTCCTGGCACCCGCCTGCAACTCCTTGAGCACCTCGATATGATGACGTGCCTGATCCTCACGGCTCTCCTTGAGGTCTCGACGCAGGTTGTCGTCCAGACGTTGAACCGACTCTTCCAGCTTGCGCCCCATGAGGTCAAAAAAACCCTTCTGCGCACCTAGCTCGGTCGTGATCTGGCCTAGCTGGTCACGTTGCGCCTGCCCGGGCCGGTTACGGCTCACGAGCCATAGCAACACCCCGACGCCACCAATTAGTACCAGCAATAAACCCAGGATGATTGTTTCCAAAGGAACTCCATGCGAAGACACAAACCATACGACCAGTGTAAATAAGCGGGCGACAGAATGCGTCGCTCAGTACAACAAACCAACTGCAAAAGCCTGGCTCAGACTTTGCGGGTCCCGAGCAGCACCTGTTTTGCGCGTAAATCTGCCAGCAAGTCACTGCCAAAGGCCAGCAACTGCTGGGCATCCCCGCCCGTTTCAACGGCCAGCTCCTCCAGCAGCTGTCGCCCCGTCCTGTCTTGTACATCCATCAAACGCTGCAACAGTTGCGCAGTCACGGCGTTCAGTTCCAAAAAGACGATTTCGTCATCAAGCTTGCGATATACGGCTAGAAAAGTTGGCTGTGCCGGCGGCTCGCTGGGGCGATACGACGGGGAAATGCGCTGTACGTCAAAGGCATAGCTGAGGTTGCGAAGCCACGGCGTCACTACCGGGCAGCCGTCGAGCAAATCGCCCCCGGCATCCAGGTCGGTAACCGGTTTAGCCGGGTCAATCGCCAGGATCATTTCCACCCACTCGTAATGCGCCAACTCAAACAGGAACGGCGGATCACAGGCACGCACCTGATGCTCATCCTGCAGATAGGCCAGAAACTCCGCGCCTATCTGGTAAAACTGGGGGCTGTGCGATTGATGTTGTGCGTAGAACTGGCGTACCAGGGCGAACCAGTCCTGCTCATCATAGAGGCTGCGCAGGACGGGAAAACCATTGGCCAGGTAGTCCTGCATGTTGTTGTAGAACAGATCACGGTAAACCTGCATGCGGCGATCTTCGATACCGACTGGCGCAGGATTGACTGCCGGGTCGCGCAAATGCGCGGCAAATGCGTATTGCAGTTGCTGGAAGGCGGGCCTATTCCCGGTCCGGCTATCCGGCATTGATGGTCACCCTGTCTGTTTGGCTGTGGCTTGCCTGTAAGCTTTTGATGCGTTGCACCTCGGGCAGTAGTTCGTCCAGCGGAGGAATATTGAAATCGCGCTCCAGTAGAGTCGGAAAGACCCCAAAATGGGCATAGGCGGTTTCCAGCAATGCCCACACCGGCTCGCTGACGTCAGCCGCATGAGTATCTACCCGCAGGTCTTCAGCTTCCACATAGTGGCCGGCAACATGTGCGTAGGCTAGACGCTCGGCAGGCAATGCCCTGAGGAAAGCCTCGGGATCGTAACGATGATTCACGCTGTTCACGACAATGTTGTTGACGTCCAGCAGCAAGTCACAATCGGCCTCTTCCAGCACGGCCAGCAAAAACTCGAGTTCCGACATCTCAGCGCCCGGTGCGGCGTAGTAGGAGACGTTTTCAATGGCTATGCGGCGCTCCAGAATGGCCTGCACCTGCCGAATGCGACCGGCAACGTATGTCACGGCCTCTGCCGTAAAGGGAATCGGCATCAGGTCATAAAGATGGCCATCATCGCCGCAATAACTCAGATGCTCGCTGTAGCAAAGCACCCCGTGTTCGTCCAGAAAGCTTTTGACCTTGTGAAGAAACGCCAGGTCGAGAGGGGCCGGCCCGCCGATGGATAGCGACAAGCCATGGCAAACAAAGGGGAATCGCTCAGTAAACCCGCGGAACTGCCGGCCTCGAAGTCCACCAATATCAATCCAGTTTTCCGGCGCAACTTCCAGAAAATCAATTACTGGCGGGGAAGGATTCGAGACTCGATCCAGCAGCGGGCCCATCAGGGCCCGCCGCAGTCCAAGCCCGGCGCCCTGCACCGGATAAACTTTCATCTGGTGATCAAAGTGAGATTATTTCTTTTCGCCGCACTTGCCTTCACCACATTTACCTTCACCACACTTGGCTTCCTTGGCTTTCTTTTCGCCGCACTTGCCTTCACCACACTTGGCTTCCTTGGCTTTCTTCTCGCCGCATTTACCTTCACCACATTTACCCTCACCACACTTGCCTTCGTGGGCATCAGCCAGCTGGTAGCCGCTGTTCAGCACATTCACCTGGAACGGGTTTTCACTGGCCTGGGCGTTCAAAGACATGGCCAGCGAGGTGACCAGCGCCGCACCCGCGACCATGCCCAATGGCGTTTTCTTTTCCTGCTTGATACTCATTTGTCTAACTCCTGTCACATTGGGGCCTTGCCCCGAAAGATTGCAGTTGCAATCGATATAACTCGTTGATAACCCGTCGGCCAGGGCTTCCCGCTGTTAGGTCCGCATTCACCGACAAAGTTCGGTTGCCCTGGTTTATCAGGCTTATTCGCTTAGATGCGGTCCCGTTGCCAAGCGTTACTTAACCGCCAGCTGGCACTGTTTCACCAGTGCTTTCGCAGGCCGATACGCCACTCGCTGAAACGGTGGATGTCCTCGTAACTGATAGCGACCCCGGTTTTGCGAGTAAAGTTCCAGTTGGCACCCAACTTGTAACCTGCTTCCCCCGCGAGCAGATCAATACATTCGATATTGGAGTTGAAATAACGCGCCGCTGCCGTGACCACCAGTCCCGGGCGCCATCGGTACTTCAGGCCTAGTTCAAAATCTTCGCCGCTTTCACTTTCGTCCTCGAATTCGGTCAGGTCAATTTCGTTATAGCTGATCAGCGCATACCAGTCAGTGCGATACCACCCCGGCATTGCTGCCCGGTAACCCAAGCCTGCACGTACGTACTCGAAGTCGGCCTTGGAGGGTGCCTGATTACTGCGCAGGTTGTTCTCACTATATTGACCGAGCACAAACCAGTGCTCGCCTAACTGCCAGCTACCCAGAATATAGCCACCATTACCATCCGCCAGGGAGATATCGGTATGGCTATAGCCAGCTTCGAAATATCGATAACTTAGGTTGGCCGCATGTGAGTCTGCACAGACAAGTAACATGGCAAACAGGCACCAAACCTGCGATCGAGTTCGTGACAGGCATCCACCGCCTTCCTGCATGATCAATCCGTCCTTATCTGCCTGATGGAAATATAGCCCAAGCCTTGATCAAGACAAGCGTTACAGGCCAGCCAGCTCAATCTATCTGGCAAACCTACAAAAAAGGCCCGCAGTGCGGGCCTTGATCGTCATTCAAACTAAACCTGCCTAGTCCATACCAGGTGTGTACAGGGGGCCTTCCTGTGCGGCATAGAATGCCGCTAGCTTCTTGATGTCTGCTTTGGTCAGGTTGGCCACCTGCCCGGCCATGATCGGATTCTTTCTGGCGCCCAATTGATAATCCAGCAATGCCCGTTCTAGATAGCTGGGATGCTGCCCTGCAATGGTTGGAAAAGCCGCACTGGCACTCACGCCGGTAGCCCCATGGCAAGCCGCACAGTTTGCCGTGAGTTGTTCGATTGACTTGGTAGCCTCAGCGGCGTGGACACTTGCTGCCAAACTCGTAAACGCGGCAACAAGCGCTGCTTTAATTAAAGTCTTCTTCATAATCGTTCCAACCTACTTGGCTTGCGGCGCGCTGCTTAGAAAGGCAGCAATATCGGCCATATCCTGTTCACTCATCTGCGCAGCCTGCGCATGCATGGTCTTGTGACTGCGCTCACCGCTCTTATAAGCCTTCAATGCCGCCACGATATATTCCGGGTGCTGGCCACCCAACATTGGCACCCTATAACTGGGGTACACGTTGGCGTAGTTAACAATGCCATGGCAGCCCATGCAGGTGTCGGCTTTAATCTTGCCCGCCTGGGCGTCACCAGCTGCCCAGGCAAAGGCCGGCAACAACAGTGCAGCCGCAATCAGCGCCTGAAGTGCGCGTGTCCGTTTAGTCATAAATTCCCCCAACAGGATCGAGGATGCCGACAGAAAATCGGCTCGCTTGGCCAAATATGCTCGTAGAATTTGCGCTGCGAGTCAATTAATACGGTGCAATGCACCATGTACAAACAGTACTGGACGGACCGATTTAGCGCTATAATCACAGCTCTCTAATAATCAGAAATGCTTGCGCATGGAGTGCTCACCATGATGCAGATGACTCGCCGCTACCTTGTTAGCGGAACCGTTCAAGGCGTGAATTTCCGTGTCGCCGCCTGCAACTATGCCCTGCCCATCGGGTTGCGCGGCTGGACCCGAAACCTGCCGGACGGTCGTGTTGAGGTCGTCGCAAGAGGCAACTCGGACGCCCTGCATAACCTGGAAAACTGGCTGCGCCACGGCCCGCCTGGAGCGCGCGTTGCCGGTTTACAGGCCATGCCTACGGATGCCTACAACCTGCCTGATGGTTTCGAGATACGCAGCTAGGAAAAGTACCCGAATTCGCGGCAGGGCTATAATGGCAGCCCACTTTATTGCTAATTTAAGTCGGCCATGATCCCAACTTCTTCCAAGCTTGTGCATGCCAATGACTTTCGTGACCTGCCCCGCTGGCTCTGGCTATGGGTGCCGCTGGCTTATGTAACCCTGCATTTCACCCTGGCCGGCATCAGCCGTGCGCTGTACGAGAAATACCTCGGCGGGGGGGAACTCGGCACTAACGAGTTATCCACCATGGCGCTTTTGATCGTCGCCGTGCTGATCGGGCTCCACACCCTTTGGATCATGCGAGGTCTGGAACAATCTGACTGGCGACTATGGGTATGGCTCATACTGGGCACGCTGGGCTGTGTCTATTTCGGCGGCGAGGAGGCCAGTTGGGGTCAACACCTGATCGGCTGGGAGACCAGCGAAGCCTGGCAGCAATTCAATGATCAGCAGGAAACCAACCTGCACAACTCGGACAAATACGGCCCGCTGCTTGATCAGCTTCCGCGCAACCTGCTCACACTGGGCATGCTGGTTGGCGCCATCATTGCCCCTCTGTGGCGACGCTCCAAGCAAATCACGCTTGATCCGGCAGGGATCAACTTCTGGATTTGGCCGACCATGGTCTGCCTTCCAGCCGGCATCTTTGGGGTCGCCATCTCCTGGCCGGAGGGCATATATTCAGCCATCACCGGCAATCCGCAACCACCACGGTTTAACATCTCAAGTGGGGAACTGAAGGAATGGTGTATCGCCTACTTCCTGATGATCTACCTGGCATCATTTAACCTGCGGCTGCGCCAGGTGCGCGCAGCGATCAGGGATAGCGCTTAACACGCGAACCCGAGGCAGCTTGCCTGACAATCCTTACCCGGGCGTGGTTAAAACCACGCCAATCCGGTAAGCTGCGCGCCCCCTGAACCAGTCCAACTGCCGTGTCCCAAGTCACCGACCAGACTGCCAAGCGTCGTACCTTCGCCATCATCTCGCACCCAGATGCCGGCAAGACCACGCTTACCGAAAAGCTCCTATTATTTGGTGGCGCAATTCAGCTTGCAGGCACCGTCAAAGGTCGTAAGGCCGCGCGTCATGCGACCTCTGACTGGATGAAGATGGAGCAGCAACGCGGCATCTCAGTCACCACTTCGGTCATGCAGTTCCCCTACAAGGGCCGCATTGTCAATCTTTTGGACACCCCTGGTCACGAGGACTTTTCGGAAGACACCTATCGCACCCTGACCGCAGTGGACTCGGCACTGATGGTGATCGACGCGGCCAAGGGCGTGGAGGCACGCACCGTCAAGCTGATGGAAGTATGCCGCCTGCGCGACACACCGATCATCAGTTTCGTCAACAAGCTGGATCGCGAGGGTCGGGAGCCACTGGAACTGATCGATGACATCGAGTCAGTGCTCAATATCCAATGTGTACCGATTACCTGGCCAATCGGCATGGGTAAGGGTTTCAAGGGCGTTTATCACCTGGCCGAGGATCGTATTTATCTGTACCGGGGCGATAAATCCGGCAAGCTTGGCGATACCGAGACCATCGACGGGCTGGAATCCGAGGCCGCCCAGGCAGTCATCGGCAATTTACGCGACCAGTTCATGGAAGAAATCGAACTGGTGCGTGAGGTAGCTGCGGGTTTCAACCTGGAAGATTACCGTGCCGGCCGCCTAACCCCCGTGTTCTTCGGCTCGGCAATCAATAATTTTGGCGTCACCAACCTGCTGGATGGCTTCGTGGAATGGGCGCCCTCCCCACTGCCACGTGACACCAATCTGCGCGAAATATTGCCCACCGAAGACAAACTCAGTGGCTTCGTTTTCAAGATTCAGGCCAATATGGACCCCAAGCATCGCGACCGCGTGGCGTTCATGCGTGTCTGCTCGGGTAGCTACAAGAAAGGCATGCAGCTCTTCCAGGTCCGCACCGGCAAACAGGTGCGCATTTCCGATGCCGTCACCTTTATGGCATCCGACCGTCAACAGGCCGAAGAGGCCTGGCCCGGTGACATCATCGGTCTGCACAACCATGGCACCATCGCGCTGGGCGACTCATTCACGGAAGGCGAGAATATCGTTTTTACAGGCATTCCCAACTTTGCTCCCGACCTGTTCCGGCGCGTGGTGCTCAAAGATCCGCTCAAATCCAAGCAGCTCAATGCCGGGCTCGACCAGCTCTGCGAAGAAGGCGCCACCCAGGTCTACCGGCCGATCCTCAACAACGATGTCGTGCTCGGTGCGGTCGGTGTCCTGCAATTTGATGTGGTCAAGGAACGCCTGGCCACCGAATACAACGTCAACTGCGAGTTCGTGCCCGTGGATGTCCATACCGCACGATGGGTCGAGGGCAGTGAAGCTGACCTGCGCAAACTCCGCGACAAGGCCGACAACCGGCTGGCCAGGGATCACTCCGGTGCGCTGGTTTACCTCGCCTCTAGCCGCGTCAACCTGAGCATGATGCAAGAACGCTGGCCCACGCTGCAATTCAACGACACGCGCGAGCAGTCGTTCAAGGACTAGCCAGTCGCTCCGCAATCACACGTACGACCTGCTGATTGCAAACCATGCCGAAGTGACTGCCGGTCACCTCAATATTCTCGGTATTCGGGGCCTCGCGTTCACAAGCAGTGCGCCAGTCAACCACACCATCGGTTTTGCTGTAGATGGCCGTGCAGCGCACGGGGGGTGGCTCGGCCCGGCGCAAAAAGCCCTCCATGTCCAATTTCACCGGCTTGCCCCGATTCACCAGCTTGAACAAAGGCAGCATGTTATTGGCGGCCGGAGTGATATTGAACGGACTGCCCAGCGTAAAAACCCGCGCAACCTCCGTCGGAAGCTGGCGTGCCAGTTCGCGTGCGAACACCCCGCCCAGGCTCCAGCCGATCAGGCTCACGGGCTGCCCCACGGTGGTGTGAAGGTTACTCACCTTCTGCGCCAACGCCTTGCGCACGTGGCTGTTCATGCCGGTGTTCAGACCCAAGCCCCAGCCATGTACATCATGGCCCAGCCGGCTGAGCGCGCGGCGCAATGAAGCTGTGTATAAATCACTCGCGCCAAAGCCGGGAATGACCAGTACCGGGCGTCCATTACCCCGTGGTAATTCCTGCGCCCCTGTATTCGATAACAGGAACCGCCCCCATTCCGGAAGGCAACGCACTTCCAATAGCAATTGTTTAAGGGAGGGGGGCTTGATCGCTGCTTCGCTCATGTTAATTGGGTCCAATAGCCATCACTTGATGATAACTGTCTTGCGGCTGCCTCGTGTGGGTTACATACTGCTAACCGAGAATCAGTGCATGATCAGTAAGGAAGTTCCGCAAGGACATTCCAGACAGGGGAGAGATCGATGCAGGTGACAGAACAACTCGGTGCCATGATCACTGCCCGGCCTAAGCGCTTTGTCTGGTCAGTGATCCTGATGACCCTGCTCATCGCGACCGGTGCCTACCGCCTAACCCTGCTAACCGATTACCGCTATTACTTCGACGACGACAACCCGGACCGGATCGCCTTTGGTGAACTGGAAAGCCGCTTCGGCGGCACGGACGACATCATCCTGGGCCTGGAACCACCCGGCGGCAACGCCCTGACACCGGACAACATCCTCAAGGTTGCTGCGCTGGCCGACGCCCTGCAGAACACGCCATTTGCGGAACGTATCACCTCGGTCGCGGATATAGCCGTGGCGCTACCCGGCGCGGATGCCGAAGAAGGGCCTCAGATAACCAGCCTGCGGGGCCTTGCAGAAACCGGCAACACTGACGCCGATCTCTGGCAGCGGGCCCGCGAGGAAGTAGCCAAACTCACGACCGGCACGCTGTTGGCAGCCGACCATTCCATTGCCGCCGCCCACGTGCGAGTTGCCTTACCGGAAGGCAATGACTTCTGGGACACCCGCGCGGTACTGCGGCATACCGAGCAAGTACGGGACGACTTCGAGACTGACCACCCGGACAACCGCGTATTGCTCGCCGGTGTACTGCCCTACTACCACGCGATCCTGGAACTGGCGATGCGGGATATCTATGCGCTGTTTCCCTTCTGCATAGCGATCGCTGCATTCATGCTGCGTACGCTGCTGGGCAGTTGGCGCGCTGCCGGTGCCTGCGCCGTACCCGTACTGTGCGCGGTAGTGACCACCATCGGCATGAATGGCTGGCTTGGCTACCCGGTCACCGTGGCCACCCTGATCGTCCCAATTATCGTACTGGTTATCGCGCTGGCCTACGCGGTGCACTTCTGTGACACCCACCTGCAACTGCGCACCGAGCATGAAAGTGCCTCGGCCTCTGCGCTGCAATCGCTGCGCGAAAACATAGAGCCGGTCCTGCTGACCGGCGGCACCACCGTGCTCGGCTTTTTGGCCATGAACAGTAGCATCGCCCCGCCCTACCGCTACATGGGCAATATCACTGCCATCGGTGTCGCCTTTGCGGTGCTGTATGTGGTACTGGTCATGCCCGCCATGCTGACCCTGATCGACCCCCCTTACTGGCGCAAGAAAGGCCCACTGAGGCTGGGGCTGGAGTACCTGGGGGAGCGCTACTCCAAGCCCATCCGGGCGCCGCTTGTGCTCTTCCTGGTGCCCCTGGTTATCCTCGCCATTCTGGCCTGCATACCAATGAACACCATTGACGACAACATCAGTGAGTGGTTTTCTGGCGATACCCGGCTGCGGCAGGATAACCTCGTGGTCGACGAGCGCCTGACCGGCATGCAACAGCTGTATTACCAATTACCAGCAGCCGGCCCCACGGGTGTCCATGATCCTGATTACCTCGCCAAAGTAGAGGCGTTCGAGGCCTGGCTTCGCAACCAGGAGGGTGTGGTGGCGGTGCGCATGTTACCGAACCTCGTGCGCAGCCTGAGTCGCTCGTTCGGCGATGGCAGTGGTGAAATCCCGGACGATCCCGCCGAGACCGAACAACTGCTGTGGCTGTACGAGTTTTCCGCCCAGCCGGGTGATCGCGCCACCGGCTTACTGAACGAAGACCGGACCGCTTCACTGGTCCATGTGTCCCTGCGCAACCGGCCGGGCCACGAATTCCAGGATTTCGACAAGCAGGCGCAGGCCTGGTTAGCCAGTAACGCTGCCGAACTCGATGCTCCCGGCGGCAACAGTGGCGTAATGATGTTCTCGCGCATGGCACTGCAGAATATTCCCCCCATGATTATTGGCACCCTCGCGGTGCTGGTGTTTGCCGCTATTCTGGTGGCAGTGGTGCTGCGCTCGGTACGCCTGGGGATTATCAGCATCGTTCCAAACCTGTTGCCCGTGGGCTTGGCTTTCGGCACCTGGGGCCTACTCTCCGGCCATATCGGCATCGCATTGTCGGTCATATCCACCGCCGCCCTGGGGATCATCGTGGATGACTGCATCCACTTTCTGGAACGCTACAAAGAGGGTCGAAGGGGTGGTGCAGCGAGCCCTGAAGAAGCCTGCAAACATGCAATCCGCCGCGTCGGAGGCGCCATTACGATTACCACCATGGTGCTGTGCGTCGGCATGGGCCTGATTGGTTTCTCGCAGGTGCAACCCACCCATGAACTGGGCCTGTGGCTGGCCATCGCCATTGCCTATGCCTGGTTTTGTGACCTGTTCCTGCTGCCACAGCTACTGACGAGATTCGACAAATGAAAATCACTTACCTGCTCCTTCCCATGGCACTGGTTTCAGCGACGGCCTGGGCCGACAACCTGGCTGACAAGTTCGAGAAGCGTTACCTTGGCTGGAAAGATTTCTGCGCGGTTATCGACCTGCAAATCGAATCCCGCAGTGGCGGCCTACGCAATGGCAAGTCCAAGGCCTGTGTGCTGCGGGAAAATGATGATAAGGGTTATCTGCGCGTGACCGTGCTGGAACCGATGGGTGCCGCTGGCACCGAAATCCTGTCCCATGTGGACACGGGTGGTGAACGTCGGCAATGGCTGTATATCCCGGCCACCAAACGCGCCACACCGGTGAACGACAATCGTGCCGAATCCCCGTTCCTGGGCACAGACCTCAGCTATGTGGATCTCGGCGTGAACCTGGTTGACCCCGAGGACATGGAACAGACCGGAAAGGGGCTCTGCGACGAGCAGCCCTGCAAAGCCTATGACATCAAGCCGCGTGCCGGAGAGTACCGTCGCCAGGCCTGGATCATTGAGGCCAGCGGAGCGCTCCACCACGTCGATGTCTTTGAGAATGACAAACCGGTCAAGCGCCTCAGTGTCGGCAAGGAGTCACAGAGTGCAGAGGGCTACTGGCTGCCTTCCAGCGTGACCATGGAAAACCTGCGCAGTGGCAGCAAGACCACCATGAGCTATGCCGAGATCAAGTTCGACAGCGGGCAGAGCGCAGACGAGTATGACCCCGACAAGATTTACGGCACGGGTGGATCAAGAGCACCGGGCAAATAGCCCGGCACTCCTTGCCTAGAGCGTAGCTGCCAGGCGACTGGCCTGATTAATTGCCCGTTTGGCATCCAGTTCGGCCGCCACATCTGCGCCCCCGATGAGGTGTACGGTTACACCTGCCGCTTCGAGCGGTTCGGCCAGTTCCTTAAGCGGTTCCTGTCCGGCACACAGAATGATGTTGTCCACCTCCAGCAAATCCGGCTTGTCGCCCACCCGTATGTGCAGGCCCTTGTCGTCAATGGCGTCGTAACTGGCGCCGCCGATCATTTCGACATGTTTCATCTTGAGTGAGGCGCGATGTATCCAGCCAGTGGTCTTGCCCAGACCGGCACCCAGCTTGGTTGTCTTGCGTTGCAGCAGGTAAACCTGGCGCGGTGACGGTTCCGGTTTGGGTGGCACCACCCCGCCACGCACCTCGGCCGGATCCGCGACACCCCATTCCTTGTTGAACAATTCGATGTTGGTGCTGGGAGATTCGCCCTGATGGCTCAGGTACTCGGCGACGTCAAAGCCGATGCCGCCCGCTCCGATCAGCGCTACCCGCTTGCCCACCGGTTTTTCGTGACGCAGCACGTCGATATAGGACAGTACCTTGCCCGAGGCCAAGCCCTCCTCGATACCCGGAATGGCGGGTGTGCGAGGCGAAACGCCGGTGGCCAGCAGGATCTCGTCGTACCCCCCCTTGGCCAACTCATCTGCTGACACCCGCTTACCCAGCTGCAGATTAACGCCCGTTACCTCAATCTGGCGCTTGAAGTAACGCAGGGTCTCGTAAAACTCTTCCTTGCCTGGAATCTTTTTGGCCATGTTGAACTGGCCACCAATTTCATCTGCAGCATCAAACAAATCGACGGTGTGCCCCCGCTCGGCCAGAACGGTCGATGCAGCCAGCCCGGCTGGCCCAGCACCAATCACGGCAAAGCGTCTCTTTTCTTTTGCAGGTTCGTAATTCAACTCAGTCTCATGACAGGCGCGTGGATTCACCAGGCAACTTGCTGTCTTGAGTTTGAAGGTGTGATCAAGGCAGGCCTGGTTACAACCGATGCAGGTGTTGATCTCGTCGGCGCGTCCCTCTGCGGCCTTGTTGACGAATTCGGCGTCGGCCAGGAAGGGCCGCGCCATGGAAACCATATCGGCGGCACCGTCGGCCAGAATCTGTTCGGCCACTGCGGGATCATTGATGCGGTTGGTCGTACACAGGGGAATGCTGACCTCGGCCTTCATCTTCTGGGTAACCCAGGCAAACGCGGCACGCGGCACCGAGGTAGCAATCGTCGGCACACGGGCCTCATGCCAACCCACACCGGTGTTAATAATGGTAGCCCCGGCAGCCTCAATCGCCTTGGCCAGCATCACGACTTCTTCCCAGGTCTGCCCGTCCTCGATCAGGTCCAGCATCGAAAGGCGATAAACGATGATGAAATCCGGCCCGACGGCTTCGCGTACCCGCGATACGATTTCGACCGGCAGTTGCATGCGATTCGTATAGGGACCACCCCACTTATCCGTGCGCTTGTTGGTATGCGTGACCAGGAACTGGTTAATGAAATAACCTTCCGAACCCATCACCTCGACACCGTCATAACCCGCATCACGCGCCAGTGCGGCACAGTTGGCGTAGGCCTTGATCTGGCGATCCACGCCCTTGGATGACAGCTCACGTGGAGTAAACGGTGTGATAGGAGAACGTATCCGGGAGGCTGACACATTCAGTGGGTGATAGCCGTAACGGCCGGCATGCAGAATCTGCAGTGCAATCTTGCCGTCGTTTTCATGAACAGCCGCCGTAATTTGCCGGTGTGACTTGGCCGCTGATTTGGTGTTCAGGGTAGACGCAAAGGGTGCCAGCCAACCCTCGATATTCGGCGCAAACCCACCCGTTACCATCAGCCCGCACCCACCGGCGGCGCGCTCGGCAAAGTAGCGTGCCAGGCGCGGGAAGTTCTTCTTGCGATCCTCCAGGCCAGTGTGCATTGAGCCCATCAAGGTACGATTACGCAGGGTGGTAAACCCCAGGTCCAGGGGTTCAAGCAAGTGCGGATAGGGCTTACTCATCAATCTTTCTCCCAAAAATGCCACCCCATACGGGTGCGTATTGTTGCGACTGCTGGCAGCATAGCTGCCCCAGCCCCGGTGTCAATGTCCAAAGACGCCAATTAGTTCGCCGAATCAGCCAAGCGCGCCACGATATCTGCCTTTGCCTGCCCCCTGCCGCTGGACGTGCGCCGACACATTCCGCACAATCGTTGCGATTATAAAATCAGGGATCTGCCCATGCTGCGAATTTTTGCTGTCACTTTGCTTTGCCTCGGGCTAACCGCCTGTCCGGGCACGGCAATCGACTCTGCAGCCAAACGCTATGCCCTGGGCCTTACCAACGGCATCCTCAATCACGATGACCCCCAGACGGTACGTGAAGCCCTGCCATCCTACCTGCTGGCATTGGACGGCGCCGTCGAAGCCGCCCCGGATAATGTACCCGTGGTCATCGCTGCGGCACGGCTATACGCACTGTATGCCAGCTCTTTCACCAAAGACACGGAACGCCAGAAGCGCCTGGCTGATCGTGCCAAGCGTTATGGATTACAAGCACTGAGTCATGGACTGGATGATTTGCATGATGTCGTCGGTGCTTCGCTGGAAGACTATGTAGAAGAACTGGAAGATGTCGACGAAGACGATTTGGCCTTGCTCTACGGCTTCGCCACAGCCTGGACGGTATGGCTACAGGCCAATGCGGATGACTGGAACGCCATCGCCGACGTCCCCAAGATAGAAGCCACGCTGCGTTACATCATCCAGTTAAAGCCCCGCTATGATGATGGCAACCCGCATATGATGCTGGGTGTGCTGGCTGCACAAATACCGCCCAGCCTGGGCGGCAAACCCGAGGTCGCTGAGACTTATTTCAAAAATGCCCTGAAAATCTCGGCAGGCAATAACCAACTGGCCAAGGTGTACTACGCCAAGTATTACGCACGACTTGTCTTTGATCAGCGCCTACATGATAGCCTGCTGCGCGAAGCCCTGAAGGCGGACCCCAAGGCTCGCAGTTTCACACTGAGCAATATCCTGGCACAGGATATGGCGGTCGATTTACTGGTTGGTAGTCACGACTACTTCTAGCCAGCCACGATGGGCTTATGCCACCCACGGCAGACGAACAGGCTTCACCATAAAACCACTGTCCCAGCCAAATCGGTAGAATAGGCGACCTCATTCTGGCTACCCGACAAAAATCGAGCATTACCGATGACCCCGATCACCCGCATTTCCCGATACCTGTTGCTGGGCCTATGCCTGGCAGGCAGTGCCCATGCTGCCACTTTCAAGATTGCCACCATCGCGCCAGATGGCACCGGATGGATGCGTGAAATGCGTGCCGGCGCCAAACTGGTCGAGCAGAGAACGGCCGGGCGGGTAAAGTTCAAGTTTTACCCCGGCGGCGTGATGGGTAATGACGCAGCCGTGATGCGCAAGATCAGAGCGGGTCAGTTGCATGGCGGTGCCTTTGCGACCACCGGCCTGACCGATATCTACAAGGATGCGGCCCTGTACAGCTACCCCTTGCAGTTTCGTAACCTGGCCGAGGTCGATTACGTGCGTGGCAAAATGGATGCCGGGCTCGCGGCCGGGCTGGAAGCCGGCGGCATGGTGCCGCTGGGATTCAGCGAGGGCGGGTTTACCTACCTGATGGGCCAGGAAGCCATCACCAGCGTCGACGACCTGAAGGGCAAGAAAGTGTGGGTGCCCGAGGACGATACCGTCAACGAGAACGCCATTAAAAATGCCGGCGTCACACCGGTACCCTTGCCTTTCTCCGATGTGTACACCGGCCTGCAGACCGGTCTTATCGATACCGTGGCGGCCGTTCCGACCGGTGCCATTGCATTCCAGTGGCATACCAAGCTTGAGTCGCTTGTCGACGTGCCTCTCAACTACATCCTCGGATCGCTGGTGGTCAGCAAACGCAGCTTCAGCAAGCTCTCCGCTGAAGACCAAAAGGCCGTCCGTGAAGTCATGGGTGAAGTATTCGCCCGGCTAAACCGTATCAACCGTGATGACAATGAGAAGGCCAGGGCCGCTCTCAAGCAGCAGGGCATTCAGTTCACCCAGCTGGCAGCGGATGAACAGGCCCAATGGCGGTCAATGGCCGACAAGGCCATTAATGATCTGCGCGACAGCGGTATCTATACGCCGGCCCAGCTGGATACCATGCGCAAGCATATTCAGGCCATCCGTCGATAATCGAAATGCACCAACCTAACCGCTGGTCACGGCGTCTGCTGCAGGCAGAGGACCTGGTCCTGGCCTTGCTGCTGGGTGGAATGATCCTGCTAGCCTGCACCCAGATTCTGCTGCGCAATGGTTTTGATACTGGCCTGAGCTGGGCGGATCCACTGCTGCGCGTGATGGTGCTTTGGGTCGGGCTGCTGGGCGCTCTGGCGGCCAGCCGCGGCAATCGGCATATCGTGATTGATGTACTTGGCCCCTTCATGGGTGCTGTCCACAAGCGCCGCGCCGCGATTCTGACCCATGCCTTTACTGCCCTGGTGTGCCTGGCAGTCACCTGGTTTGCCGGCTACTTTGTCTACAGCGAGTACCAGACCGGCCTGACCGGTGCACTCGGCATCCCCATCTGGATCCTGGAAGCCATCATCCCCTTTAGCTTTGCCCTGATGGGCCTGCGCTATCTGGCGATGAGCGTTGAAGCAATGCAGGCAAGGCCTGAAAAACCGGACGAAACAGACGCATGACAGTAATCATCGGCCTGGTGCTGCTGGCACTGGCGCTGCTCGGTGCGCCCCTGTTTGCCGTGATCGGTGCCAGTGCCCTGATAGGCTTTTATCGCGCCGAGATCGACCCATCAGTCGTCGCCATCGAGATTTATCGCCTGGCAGAAATGCCGGTTCTGCTGGCGATTCCGCTGTTCACCTTCGCCGGTTACCTGCTTGGCGAGAGCCGTGCCCCAAAACGCCTGGTACGGGTGACCGACGCCCTGCTCGGCTGGCTACCCGGCGGGTTGGCGATCGTGGCCCTGACTGCCTGCGCCTTCTTTACCGCTCTGACCGGTGCATCCGGGGTCACCATCGTGGCCCTCGGTGCGCTGCTGTATCCGGCACTGAAACAGGCGCAGTACCCAGAGCGCTTCAACCTCGGCCTGATCACCACCTCAGGCAGCCTTGGCCTGCTGTTCGCGCCCTCCCTGCCGCTGATCCTGTACGGCATCGTGGCCCAGCAGATGAATGTCGGCATTCCGATCAGTATCGATGACCTGTTTCTGGCCGGCGTACTACCGGGCCTGACCATGCTGCTGCTGCTATCCCTGTATGCGGCCTGGGAGGGACGCAGGCTGCCGCAGTCGACCCAGCCTTTCTCAGGACGGGAAGCCGTGGAAGCAATCTGGGAATCCAAGTGGGAAATTCCGCTGCCGTTTATTATTCTCGGCGGCATCTATAGCGGCTTTTTCGCGGTATCCGAGGCCGCTGCGGTCACTGCCCTCTACGTGTTCGTGGTGGAAGTCATCATCCTGCGCGAGATTCCCATACGTGGCCTGCCCAGGGTCATGCGCGAGTCCATGCAACTGGTCGGCGGCATCCTCGCCATCCTGGGCCTGTCCCTGGCTTCGACCAACCTGATGATCGATGCCGAAATCCCGCAACGCCTGTTCGAGATTATCCGCGAGCAGGTCGACAGCAAATGGACCTTCCTGCTGCTGCTGAATGGTTTCCTGCTGATCCTGGGCATGATGCTCGACATCTTCGCCGCGCTGGTCATCGTGGTGCCTATCATTCTCCCCATAGCTGTCGGTTATGGCATTCACCCGCTGCACCTGGGGATCGTTTTCCTGGCCAATATGCAGATTGGCTATTTCACTCCGCCGGTCGGCATGAACCTGTTCATCGCCAGCTATCGCTTTGAGCGACCGGTTATGGAACTGTATCGCG